>NZ_QTPW01000012.1:0-177412 GCF_003857965.1 Burkholderia sp. Bp9031 | reverse complement strand
TTTATCCCGACCGGGGGCCCGGGGTTTACCGCGGGCGCCGCGGCGGGGCTCCCCCGCCCGGCGGGGTTTTTCAAACCGCCCCCCCGGCGCCGGCAGGGGGGGGGGGGGGCGCGGGCCCCGCCCCCCCCCCCGCCCAGTCAAATGCGCCCCAGCAACACCAGTATCACGACGATGATGACGACGAGCCCGACGGTCCCCGACGGCCAGTAGCCCCAGCTTCGGCTGTGGGGCCATGAAGGAAATGCTCCGATGAGCAGCAGAATCAGAATGATGATGAGGATCGTACCGAGCATCGCACCCCTCCTTGACGTGTTCGACATGACGGTATCGGCTGCCGCAATTCCCGTGCCGCTGCACCCGGCGGGGTGACAGTCGCCGAAAGGGCGTTGTATGGATACCCGGAATTCATGCAATGAATACTGTCCGATTCAGAAAATAAATTTCAAAAATGCAACCCGCGTCGCTATGCTGGGCTCTCGGTATCACTCACGCGGACATGCAATGGCTGAACTCTTTCTGGTACGGCACGGGCAGGCGTCGTTCGGCACGGACGACTACGACCGGCTGTCCACTTCCGGCGAGCAGCAGGGCGTCTGGCTCGGCGAGTACTTCGCAAAGCAGGGCCTGACGTTCGACCGCGTGATCTGCGGCACGATGAACCGGCATGCGCAGACGGTCGACGCGATCCTGCGCGGGATGGGCCGCGAAGGCGTGCCGGTCGACCGCCATCCCGGCCTGAACGAATACGACTTCCACGGGCTGTTCGCGGCGGCCGCCAGCGACTATCCGGAGATCGCGCGGCTCGCGGCCGGCTCGATGAAGGAGCATTTTCGTGCGCTGCGGCAGGTGCTGCACCTGTGGGCCGACGACAAGCTCGGCGACACCGCGCCCGAAACCTGGGCGCATTTCCAGCAGCGCGTCGCCGACGCACGCGCTGCGATCCGCCACGGCGGCAGCCAGCGCGTGCTCGCGGTGAGCTCCGGCGGCCCGATCGCGGTGACCGTGCAGCAGGTGCTCGCCGCACCGCCTGCGAGCGCGATCGCACTGAACCTGCAGATCCGCAACAGCAGTCTTTCGCAGTTTTTCTTCAACGCCGACGCGTTCCACCTGGCGTCGTTCAACGGCATCCCGCATCTCGAGGATCCCGAACGACATGCGTGGCGCACCTACGGCTGACCCTACGAACGATCGCGACGATGACGAACCCTTCCCAGCCCCTCGACGTAGCCCGCCTCACGCGCTATCTGGAAGCGCACGTGCCGGGTTTCGAAGGCCCGCTCGACATGGAGAAGTTTGCCGGCGGCCAGTCGAACCCGACCTTCCTGCTGCACGCGAAGAGCGGCCGCTACGTGTTGCGCCGCCAGCCGCCCGGCGAACTGCTGAAATCCGCGCACGCGGTCGATCGCGAGTTCCGCGTGCTGAGCGCGCTGTCGGGCACCGCGGTGCCGGTCGCGCATCCGTATCACCTCTGCGAAGACCGCGACGTGATCGGCAGCCTGTTCTATGTGATGAGCTTCGAGGACGGGCGGATCTTCTGGGATCCGGCGCTGCCGGAGCTGCCGAAGGCCGACCGGGCGATCTGCTACGACGCGCTGCTGCGCACGATGGCGGCGCTGCACGACGTGGACGTCGACGCGGTGGGTCTCGCCGACTACGGCCGTCCCGGCAACTACTTCGAGCGCCAGATCGGCGTGTGGACGAAGCAGTATCGCGCGGCGGAAACGGAGCGCCTCGACGCGATGGAGACGCTGATCGACTGGCTGCCGAAAGCCTGCCCGGAGGACACGGGCCGGCCCGCGCTGGTGCACGGCGACTTCCGGATCGACAACCTGATGTTCGCGCACGACGACTATCGCGTGCAGGCCGTGCTCGACTGGGAACTGTCGACGCTCGGCAATCCGCTCGCCGATCTCGCGTACTTCTGCATGTGCCTGCGGCTGCCGTCGGGCGGCCAGGTGTGCGGGCTCGCGGGCCAGGATCGTGCCGAACTCGGCATTCCCGACGAAGCGGCGATCGTCGCGCGCTATTGCGAACTGCGCGGGATCGAGCCGATCCGCGACTGGCATTTCTATCTCGCGTTCAGTTTCTTCCGGCTCGCGGCGATCGCGCAAGGCGTGAAGGCGCGCGCGCTGCAGGGCAATGCGTCGAGCGAGCAGGCGCTGCGCGTGGGCGCGATGACCGGCCGGCTGTCCGAAATGGCTGTCGGCGTGATCGACGCGCACCGCTGAAATCGACGAAAGCGCCGCGTGCACCGATCGCGCCGCGCGACGGCACGACAACACATCAATGGAGGAGCACAGCAACATGGCAACGAATCTGTTCGACCTGACGGGCAAGATCGCGCTGGTGACGGGCGCGAGCCGCGGCATCGGCGAGGAAATCGCGAAGCTGCTCGCGGAGCAGGGTGCGCACGTGATCGTGTCGAGCCGCAAGCTCGACGACTGCCAGGCCGTGGCCGACGAGATCGTCGCGGCGGGCGGCCGCGCGGAAGCGCTGGCCTGTCACGTCGGGCGGCTGGAGGACATCGCCGCGACGTTCGAGACGATCCGCGGCAAGCACGGCCGGCTCGACATTCTCGTGAACAACGCAGCCGCGAATCCGTACTTCGGGCACATCCTCGATACCGATCTCACCGCATATGAAAAGACCGTCGACGTGAACATCCGCGGCTACTTCTTCATGTCGGTCGAGGCAGGCAAGATGATGAAGGCGCAAGGCGGCGGCGCGATCGTCAACACTGCATCGGTCAATGCGCTGCAGCCGGGCGACCGGCAGGGCATCTATTCGATCACGAAGGCCGCGGTCGTCAACATGACGAAGGCGTTCGCGAAGGAATGCGGGCCGTTCGGCATCCGCGTGAACGCGCTGCTGCCGGGCCTCACGAAGACGAAGTTCGCGGGCGCGCTGTTCGCCGACAAGGACATCTACGAAACCTGGATGGGCAAGATCCCGCTGCGCCGCCATGCGGAACCGCGCGAGATGGCCGGCACGGTGCTGTATCTCGTGTCGGACGCGGCGAGCTACACGAACGGCGAATGCATCGTCGTCGACGGCGGCCTGACGATCTGAGCGCGCGATGAAACTCGACAGCTATGACGGGCAGGCCGTGATGATCACCGGCGCCGCGAGCGGCTTCGGTGCGCTGCTCGCGAGCGAGCTGGCCGCGATGGGCGCGCGGCTCGCGCTCGGCGACCTGAACGGCGACGCGCTCGAACGCGTGGCCGCGCCGCTGCGCGCGGCCGGCGCCGACGTGATCGCGCAGCGCTGCGACGTGCGTATCGAAGCGGAGGTCGAAGCGCTGGTGCAGGCGGCGGCCGCGCGCTTCGGGCGGCTCGACGTCGGCATCAACAACGCGGGCATCGCCCCGCCGCTGAAGGCGCTGATCGATACCGACGAGGCCGATCTCGACCTGAGCTTCGCGGTGAATGCGAAGGGCGTGTTCTTCGGGATGAAGCACCAGATCCGCCAGATGCTCGCGCGGCGCGAAGGCGTGATCCTGAACGTCGCGTCGATGGCCGGGCTTGGCGGCGCGCCGAAGCTGGCCGCCTATGCGGCGTCGAAACACGCGGTGGTCGGGCTCACGAAGACGGCCGCGCTCGAATACGCGCGGCATGGCATTCGCGTGAACGCGGTGTGTCCGTTCTACAGCACCACGCCGATGGTCACCGACAGTGACATCGGCGATCGCCAGGACTTTCTCGCGCAGGGCTCGCCGATGAAGCGGCTCGGCCGACCCGAAGAAATCGTCGCGACGATGCTCACGCTGTGCGCGAAGGAAAACACTTATCTGACCGGGCAGGCCGTCGCCGTCGACGGCGGTGTCTCGGCCTTCTGAACGAACGGAAAACGGAATCTCGAGGAGTCGATCATGGACTTTGGCTACACCCCGAAAGTGGAAGAACTGCGCGAACGCGTGCGCGCGTTCATGGACGCGCACATTGTGCCGCGCATCCGTCAGTGGAACGAGGAAGTGCATGCGGGGCAGTATCCCGTGTCATTCATGGAGGAGCTGAAGGAGCGCGCGAAGGCCGAAGGGCTGTGGAACCTGTTCCTGCCGCACCTGAAGAGCGACGAGCCGGGGACGGCGCTGACGAACCTCGAATACGCGCCGCTCGCCGAGATCATGGGGCGCGTGGCGTGGGCGTCGGAGGTGTTCAACTGCAACGCGCCGGACACCGGCAACATGGAGCTGCTGCACCTGTTCGCGACGCCCGAGCAGCGCGAACAGTGGCTGCTGCCGCTGCTGCGCGGCGAGATCCGGTCGGCGTTCGCGATGACGGAGCCCGATGTGGCTTCGTCGGATGCGACCAACATCACGACGCGCATCGAGCGCGACGGCGACGACTACGTGATCAACGGCCGCAAATGGTTCATCACGAACGCCGCGCATCCGAACTGCAAGATCTTCATCGTGATGGGCAAGACCGATCCCGATGCGGAATCGCACCAGCAGCAGAGCATGATCCTCGTGCCGCGCGACACGCCGGGCGTGACGGTCGTGCGCAACATCACCGTGGTCAACCACTACGCGCCGGAAGGGCACTGCGAGATCACGTTCGACAACGTGCGCGTGCCGGCGCGCAACCTGCTCGGCGAGGAAGGCAGCGGCTTCGCGCTCGCGCAGGCCCGCCTCGGGCCCGGCCGCATCCACCACTGCATGCGCTCGATCGGCGCGGCCGAGCTCGCGCTGGAACTGATGATCGACCGCGCGCAGTCGCGCGAAGCGTTCGGCAAGCCGCTGAACCGGCACGGCACGATCGGCGAATGGATCGCGCGCTCGCGCATCGAGATCGACCAGGCGCGGCTGCTGGTGTTGAAGGCCGCGTGGATGATCGACAAGGTCGGCGCGAAGGCGGCGCGCAAGGAAATCTCGATGATCAAGGCGCTCGTGCCGACCGTGTACACGGACGTGTGCGATCGCGCGATGCAGGTGTTCGGCGCAGCAGGGTTGAGCCCCGACACGCCGCTCGCAGACATGTGGACCTGGGGCCGCGCGCTGCGCTTCGCCGACGGTCCGGACGAGGTGCACCTGCAGGCGATCGCGCGCATGGAGATCAAGGACGCCGTGCGCGGCTCGACCGAGCCGTACCTGACGCGGCCGCCGCGCGGCTGAGCATCGCGTCGCGCGAGCAAGCGACGTGGGCGAACGGGAGGCGCACGCCGTATTAAGATGTGGGGCCTGTTCCCGCTCATAACGGGCTTGCGCTGGCCGTCAGAAGGGCCGAGCGCAAGGATTGCGACGAAGCGAATACTCGACGTATTCGCAAGGAGCATGACGCGGCGATCGGCCCTTCTGGCGGCCAGCCCCGCGAATGACTTTTTCCAAACAGGGGAACGTGCCTTGCCGGCCGTATTGCGGCGTCGATCGTCGCTTGTTTGGCATGGCCAAACGGCGCTCCTCTCTCCTTGCACTACGACCGGCAAGGCACGTTCGCAAGCCCGTTATGAGCGGGAACAGGCCCCTGGAGATCCGGCGATGCGCCTTTCGAAGATTGATCTGAACCTGTTCGTCGTATTCGAGGCGATCTACAACAAGCGCAACCTGACGCGCGCGGCCGAGGTGCTGAACCTCACGCAGCCGGCCGTCAGCAACGCGCTGGCGCGGCTGCGCAAGACGCTGAACGACCCGCTGTTCGTCAGCACGCCCTCCGGGATGATGCCGACCCCGATGGCCGAGAACATCGTCGGCCGCGTGCGCGAGGCGCTGCAGCTGCTCGATTCGAGCGCGCACGAAGGCGACGTGTTCGATCCGGCCTCGTCCGAGCGCGTGTTCCGGCTCAGCATGAGCGACCTGACCGAAGCGCTGCTGCTACCCGCGCTCGGCGAGCTGCTGCAGACGCATGCGCCGGGCATGCACGTGCGCAGCTACACGATGGACCGCCGCGAAGTGGCGACCGCGCTCGCGAACGGCTCCGTCGACATCGCGATCGACGCACCGCTGATCGGCGATCCGCACCTGCACCAGGTGCTGCTCGTGCGCGACCGCTACGCATGCATGATCCGCGACGATCACCCGTTCAAGGGCGACACGCTGACCCTGGACGACTACCTGTCGATGGGGCACATCCACGTGTCGAGCCGCCGCAAGGGCAGCGGGCACGTCGATGCGGAACTGACGCGGCTCGGGCTGCGCCGCAATATCCAGATGCGCGTGCAGCACTACATGGTCGCGCCGCTGATCGCGATGCGCGGCGATCTCGCGCTGACGGCGCCGCTCAGGCTGCTGCAGCGCTATCCGGCCCGGATTCTCGAACTGCCGTTCGAGATGCCGGGGCTCGAATACTTCTGCTACTGGCATCGCAGCGCCGATCAGGATCAGGGCAGTCAGTGGCTGCGGGAGCAGCTGATGATGCTGATGGGCGGGATGAGCGCGCAGCGGTGATCTGCGGGGCGTGCGCGTCGCGCGTTCACCGCTAGCTGCCGGTCCGCCCCTTAAAACGATTCGTCGTCGAAGCGCGACGATGCCGGCCGGCGCTTCATGTCCTTCAGCCAGTCCCTGACCTTGTCCGGATCCTCGAACTCGCGCAGTGCCACGCCGAGGTCCTGGTTGCTGCGCTGCATGCCGGCAATATCGCGCGTGAGCATGCGGATGACGGTATCGGGCGCGACCTTGACGGACGATGCGATGCCGTACGTCCTGCGGAAATCGTTCTCGACGTGCTGGATCTCCTGATCGAGCTCGCGAAGCTGCTCTTCCAGGATGCCGTTGTAGCGCGCAAGCCGCGCTTCGCCGAGCCCGTCGATCGCACGCCGGTCGATCTGCTCGATCTCCAGTTGCAGTTCCAGCAGCTGCAGCAGGTTGCCCTTCGCATAGGCGTGATTGACCCGCTGCATCAGCACCGTCTTGCGTTCCTGTTCCCGCGGATCGGTTTCGCGATCGGGATGCAGCGCGCTCGCGAGCTTGCGATAGATCTCGCGAATCGACCGGCTCGATTCGGCCTGCTCGGCTTCTCGCCGGGCCTGCGCAGCCGATTGCTTCGGCGCCTTCTTGCGCTTCGCGCGTTGCGCCTCGCGGGCCGCGTGGGCGGCCATGTCGCGCTCGAACTGTGCGTCGAGTTCGGCCTGCATTCGCGCGGCAAGTTCGTCGGGCGACAGCGCGTCGAGATCGTCCGCCGGTTCCATGCCGGGCGTCGGCTTCGATTCCGGCTTCGCCGGTTCGGGATCGGCCGCGGCGCTGCCGACGCTCCCGGATGCGCGATGCCGGTTGTAAATGATCATCAGCGCGGCATCGTCGCTGACGTTCAGCAAGTCGCGCGCCATGTCGGCGATCAGGTCGGAGAGCGTGCGCTGCTCGGCCTTGCTCAAGCCCTTCCGCAGGAAGGCATCGTCGAGCAGATGGATCAGCCTGATCCGCAGCGCGGTCGCTTCCTGTTCGAGCGGCAACAGCCCGTCGACGAATTTCTTCTGGAAGGCCGGCATGACGGCTTCCCACGCCCCGAGACGCGCGCGCCGCTTTTCGATGTGCTCGACGAGCGTATTGAACGTCTTCTGGGCTTTCGACAGGCTGGCTGTCTCGTGACCGGGCGCGATGGCGACCGCGGCACCGCGACGTGCGGTCATGATGAATGTCCTCCGGCCGCGGCAGGACGCGCGGCAGGCCGGTATTTTAGCCGGATGGGCGTGTGCCCGCCGGCCTGCGGTGCGCCGCTGCCGATGCGTTACAGCACGGCCATCGATTCCGTCATGTTCTGCTTCATGTAGTCGAGGAAGCGCTTCTGGAACAGCATCGTGTGCTCGTGCGCGGCGCGCTCGGCGGCGTCAGCATCGCGCCGCACGATCGCGTCGATCAGTTCGTCGTGGTCGCGGCCGAGCTTGGCGGCCGTCGGCGAACTCACGGTGAAATCGAAGTGCAGATGAAGCAGGCGCTGCCCTTCGCCGAGCAGCCGTTCGTAGTAGCCGACGAAGTATGGGTTGTTCGCGGCATGCGCGATCGCCATGTGGAGTGCCTTGTTGGTCTCCGACATCGCCTGGAAGTCGCCGCTCTCGACGGCCGCCATGTAGACGTCGTCGGCCTTGCGGATCTTCGCGAGATCGGCTTCGGAGCGCTGCGTGGCCGCGAGCCGCGTGACCGCGCGCTGGATCAGGTCGAGCGCCGAGATGTACTTCGGGAATTCCTCGATCTCGAACGGCGTGACGAGCGTCGTGCGGTTCGGCAGGATCGTGACGAGGCCCTCGCTGCTCAGTCGCGCAATGGCGTCGCGCACCGGCGAGCGCGACAGCCCGAACTGCGCGGCCAGCGAGATTTCGTCGAGCTGCACGCCCGGTTTCAGCTTCAGCGTCAGGATCTGCTTGCGCAATTCCTCATACACATACCGCCCGCCGTGCCGGCGGCCGCCACCTTCGGTTTCAACGGCCTCTTTGCTCATCTCGCTACCCTTCCTGTAATCGGCCCGGGTCGCCGGGCGCGCTCTGGAGTTTAGCATCGCGTCTTCACGCGCCTGACGGTGCCGATGGCCCGAATCCGTCGCCCCACGTGTCGCTGAGCATGAACCCGGCGGCCAGCGGGTCGTCGGGATCCACGCCGAGCTGCTGGAACCCGAACACCCACGCGCGCCCGGTGACGCGCGGCAGCACGGCCGGCCGCCCGCCGACGTCGGTCGTGCCCAGCAGCTCGATGCGGAATTCGCCGCCGATCGTCGAGCGCGACGTCAGGCGGTCGCCGACCTGCACGCGCCCGCGCGCGGCGAGCGTCGCGAGATTGGCCGAGCTGCCGGTCCCGCACGGCGAGCGGTCGACGCGGCCGGGCGGCAGCGTCGTGCAGGTCTGGTACACCGTGTCGTCGATCCGGTTGCGGAACATCACGTACGCAACCTCGTTGATCTCCGGGACCAGCGGATGCTGCACGGCGACCTGCCGGTTGATGATCTCCTTGAGCCGCACGCCTTGCGTCGCGAGCTGCCGCGCGTTGCCCGGCGCGATGGCGAGCCCGATCTGATCGACGTCGACGAGCGCGTAGTACACGCCGCCGAATGCGATGTCGGCCTTGATCGTGCCGAATGCTTCCGTCTGCACGTCGACGTCGAGATGTTCGACGAACGCCGGCACCATGTCGAGCGATACGCCGACGCAGCGGCCGTCGCGGCAGGCGGCCCGCGCGGTGACGAGACCGGCCGGCGTGTCGAGCACGACGGTGGTTTCGGGCGCTTGCATCGGCACTATCCCGAGTTCGAGCAGCGCGGTCACGACGCAGATGCAGTTGCTGCCCGACATCGGATGCGCCTTGTCAGCCTGCAGCACGATGAAGCCGGCATCCGCTTCCGGCCGCGTCGGCGGCAGCAGCAGGTTGACCGACATCTGCAGGCAGCCGCGCGGTTCGAGCACGACCAGGCGCCGCAAGCTGTCGTCGGTCTCGTTGATGTAGTTCATCTTGTCGAGCATGGTCTTGCCCGGCACGTCGAGGACGCCGCCGGTGATGACCTTGCCGATCTCGCCCTCGCAATGCACGTCGACGAGCTGCAGCGTTTTGTTCCAGCGCATGATCGATTTACCTTCCTACTTGATGTACCAGGCCCAGGGCTTGTCGCTGTCGTAGCGCGTGATCTGCTTGATCTCGAGGTAGTTGTTCAGGCCCCACTCGCCGAGTTCGCGTCCGATCCCGCTCTGCTTGTAACCGCCCCACGGCGCCTCCGTGAACGTCGGCTGCGAGCAGTTGATCCATACGATACCCGCGCGCATCGCGCGTGCCACGCGCTCGCAGCGCGGCAGGTCGGCCGACATCACCGCCGCCGCCAGCCCGAAGCGCGAATCGTTGGCCGAGCGCACCGCTTCGTCTTCCGAATCGAACGGCCGCACGCAGACGACCGGGCCGAAGATCTCCTCGCGCCAGATCCAGCTGTCTTCCGGCACGTCGGCGAACACGGCCGGCTCGATGAAGTAGCCGCGCTCGAGATGCGCGGGCCGGCCGCCGCCCGTCACGAGCCGCGCGCCTTCGTCGCGGCCGCGCTCGATCGCCGCCCGCACCTTGTCGTACTGGCCGCGGCTCACCAGCGGGCCGAGCAGCACGCCGTCGTCACGACCGTTGCCGATCCTGATCTTGCGCGCTTCCTGCGCGAGCCGCTCGACCAGCGGCGCATACAGCGAGCGCTCGACGAGCACGCGCGACGTCGCCGAACACACTTCACCCTGGTTCCAGAAGATGCCGAACAGGATCCATTCGACCGCCGCTTCGAGATCGCTGTCGTCGAACACGATGAACGGCGACTTGCCGCCGAGTTCGAGGCTCACGTTCTTGATGTCGCGCGCGGCGGCCTGCATGATCCGGCTGCCGGTCGGCACGCTGCCGGTGAACGCGAGCTTGTCGATGCCCGGATGCTCGGCGAGCGGCGCGCCGGCGTCAGCGCCGAGGCCCGTCACGACATTCAGCACGCCGGCCGGCAGCCCGGCCGCGTCGGCGATGCCGGCCAGCTCGAGCGCGGTGAGCGGCGTCAGTTCGGACGGCTTGAGCACCATCGTGCAGCCGGCCGCCAGCGCGGGCGCGACCTTCCAAGCGGCCATCAGCAGCGGAAAATTCCACGGGATGATCGCACCGGCCACGCCGATCGGCTCCTTCCGGACCACCGTGCTGAAGCGTTCGTCCGCCAGCGGCACTGCGGTTTCGGCGCCGCTGTCGAGCTGTTCGGCGAGTCCTGCATAGAAGTCGAAGCAGCCGGCGGCATCGCCGAGATCCCACAGCGCTTCGGGCAGCGGCTTGCCGTTGTCGCGTACTTCGAGCTCGGCCAGCTCGGGCAGCCGGTCGCGGATGCCTTGCGCGATCTTGCGCAGCACGGCGGCGCGCTGCGCGCCGGTCATGCGCGGCCACGGGCCTGCGTCGAACGCGCGGCGCGCGGCGTTGACCGCGGCGTCGATGTCCTGCGCGGTAGCGGCGGCCACTTTCGCGATCACGGTTTCGTCGCTCGGGTCGAGCGTGTCGAAGGTACGGCCCTGAACGGGCGCCACCCAGCGGCCGTCGATGAAAAGTCGTTCGTAAGAATGCATGAAAGGTCTCGAATGTCAGGCGAAGCGATAAGCGCTGAATGGCGACAAGTCCTGCCGCGTCGGGCGACCGGCCGCGAGGTCGCCGACCAGGCGGCCCGTGGTCGCGCCGAGCGTGAGGCCGAGCTGGCCGTGGCCGAATGCCATGATCACGTTCGGCAGCCGCTTCGAGCGGTCGATCACCGGTTTCGTGTCGGGCAGGAACGGCCGATAGCCCACGCCGTACTCGACGCGTGCGGTCTGCAGCTCGGGCAGGATCCGTCGGGCCTTCTCCAGGATGATGTCCGCGCGCCGGAAGTTCGGTGCCGCATCGCGGCCCGCGAACTCGATGGTGCCGCCGATCTGCAGCCCGCGCGT
This sequence comes from Burkholderia sp. Bp9031, assembly GCF_003857965.1. Classification (NCBI taxonomy): domain Bacteria; kingdom Pseudomonadati; phylum Pseudomonadota; class Betaproteobacteria; order Burkholderiales; family Burkholderiaceae; genus Burkholderia; species Burkholderia sp. Bp9031. The sequence goes on along the minus strand of NZ_QTPW01000012.1, from coordinate 166,084 downwards.
CATCGGGCTGAAGCAGAAGCCGCCGTCGGCGTAGATGACGGAGTGGCGGAACTCGACGCCCGGGTCGGTCACGAGCGCCTGGTAGCCGGCGATGCCTTCGAGCGGCACGCGCACGCCGAGCTGCCCGAAGAACTGCCGCGAACCGGTGCCGGCCGCGACGACGACATGCTCGGCCGCGACGCGCTCGCCGTTCGCGAGCGTTACGCCGCTCGCGCGTCCCGACGCCTCGTCGATGCGTGCGGCGGTCGTGCGGATGCGGCGTCCGCCTTGCGCTTCGAAGCTGGCCGTCAGCGCCGCGATGAAGCCTTCGGTATCGTTGACCGCGCGCCAGTCCGGAAACAGCAATCCGTGCCGGAACCGGCCGGCGAGCGCCGGTTCGAGATCGCCGATGTCCGCGGCCGTCAGCCGCTGCGAGGCGAAGCCGAGCGACTGCCGCAGCGCGAGATGCGGCTGTTCGTGCGCGATGCCGGCTGGATCGTCGAACACCTCGAGCACCGGGCGCTGGCCGAGCAGCGCGCGATCGCCGCATGCATCGAGCAGCGGCGCGTAATCGGGATAGACCTCGTGCGTCAGCGTGGCCATCGCCTGCGCGATCGACACGATCTTCGCGTGGCGGGCGGATGCGACGAACCGGAAGAACCACGGCAGGATGCCCGGCAGTGCGCCGGGCCGCAGCGCGAGCGGCCCGTTCTGGTCCATCAGCCAGCGCGGCACCTTCATCAGGATGCCGGGCTTCGACAGCGGAATGACCTCGCTGACGGCCATCTGCCCGCAGCTCCATTTTGCGGTGCTGTCGCCCGGGGCGGCCGGATCGATCAGCGTGACGGCGTGACCGTCGCGCTGCAGATAGAGCGCGCAGCACACGCCGACGATCCCGCCGCCGATCACGACGGCCGTTGTCGCGCGTGCGGTGCCGGGGGTGGCGGGCACGTGTTGTCGCGGAATCGCGTTCAATTGACGAACTCCTGGAGGCTGAAGCCGTGCGCGTACGGCTGGGACGAATCGACGCGATACTGCGCGCGCCCGGTCACCCATGCGCGTCCTTCGATGCTCGGCCGCACCGCGTCGAGCCCGCTGTCGAGTCGCATGACCGATTCGACGCGGCCGATGAAGCGGCTGCCGATCAGGCTCTCGTGGCAATACGCATCGCCGGCCTGCAGCCAGCCGCGCGCGAAGCGCTGCGCGACGCGTGCGGAGCTGCCGGTGCCGCACGGCGAACGGTCGACGAGGCTGTCGCCGGCAATCACCACGGCGCGCCCGTGTGCATCGTCCGCAATCGGCTTGCCGGTCCACATGCAATGCCGCACGCCGCGAATCGCCGGATGATCGGGGTGCACGACGTCGAGCGCCGCGTTGACCGCGCGTTGCACGTCGCGGCCCCACGCCAGCAGTTCGTCCGGCGTGAAGTGCTCGCAGCCGGGGAAGTTCGGCTGGACCTCGACGATCGGGTAGAAGTTGCCGCCGTATGCGACGTCGACGGCGAGCCTGCCGAGCGCGGGAATGTCGATCTCGACGTCGCGCGCGAGCAGGAAGCTCGGCACGTTGGTGAAGCGCACCGAGCTCACGCGTGCGCCGTCCATCTCGTAGCGCGCGACGATCTGCCCGGCCGGCACGTCGACCGTGACCGTGCCCGGCTCCTTCGGTACGACGAGGCGTTCCTCGATCGCGAACGCGATCGAGCCGATCGTCGCGTGGCCGCACATCGGCAGGCAGCCCGACGTCTCGATGAACAGCAGGCTGAAGTCGGCGTTGTCGTTGACCGGCGGATAGAAGATCGTGCCCGACATGTGTGCGTGGCCGCGCGGCTCCAGCATCAGCGCGCGGCGCACCCAGTCGTGATGCGCGACGAAATCCTCGCGGCGCGCGTTCATCGTCGCGCCCGGCAGCGTCGGCACGCCGTCGATCACCATGCGCACCGGCATGCCCTCGGTGTGGCCTTCGATGCAGGTAAAGCTGTGAATCGTCATGTTGAGGTTCCTCGGTCGGCGTACCGGCACCGAGCGGCGCCGGTACGGATGCGCATGACGGCCTTACGCCTGCGACGCCTCGAAGATCGCGCGGAACTCCGTCTTCTCCTGGTCGGTCAGCGGCTGCAGCGGCATGCGGGCATTGCCGACCTTGAAGCCGGCCAGTTCGCAGCCGTATTTCACCTTCTGGATGAACTTGCCCGATTCCATGCTCGCCATCACCGGGAACAGCGAGCGCATCACGTTCTGCGCGCCGGCGATGTCGCCCGCCGAGAATGTGTCGTAGAAGCTCACGACCTGTTTCGCGAAGCAGTTTGCCGGCCCGCAGATCCAGCTCGTCGCGCCCCACAGGAAGAAGTCGAGCGCCTGGTCGTCGGAGCCGCACGACAGCTGATAGTGGTCGCGGTACTTGCCGCCGATCTCGATCGCACGCAGCAGGTTGCCGCTGCTTTCCTTGATGCCGATCACGCGCGGATGATCCTTGAAGGCGTCGAGCACGCCGAAGCCGACCTCGACGTTCGTGCGTACCGGATAGTTGTACAGGATCACGTTCACGTCGGTCACCGCGGCGAGAATCGCGTCGTAGTGCCCGATCAGTTCGTCCTGCGACGGCAGCGCGTAGTACGGCGGCGCGATCAGGATGTTCGTGTAGCCGGCGTCGCGCGCCTGGCGGACCTGCTCGATCACCTCGCGCGTCGACGAGCCGTTCGCGCCGGCGATCAGCGTGCCGCGGTTGCCGACCACTTCGCGAACGGTCTTCATCACCGCGCGGCGCTCGTCGTTCGTGAGCGCGTAGTACTCGCCGGTCGAACCCAGCGGAACGAAGCCGCTGACGCCTGCGGCGAGCTGATATTCGAGGATCGACGCGAGCGTGTCGTGATCGACCGCGCCCGATGCATCGAACGGCGTGACGAGGGCGGGCAGAATGCCTTTCAGTTGCATGAGATTTCTCCGGCTTGGGTGAGAGCGTTGCGAGTTAATAGGCATAGCGCCTGAGCATCCTGGACTCCACTACGCCGACCAGGCGGGTCAGCGGAAAGGCGACGAGGAAATAGATGACGGCGACGGTCGTCAGGAACTCGACGGGCCGCGCGGTGCTGTTCGACACGTTCTGGCCGACGAACATCAGGTCGGCGATCCCCACCGACGAGATGAGCGCGCTCTCCTTGAACAGGCTCACGACGTTCGACAGCAGCGGCGGGATCGCGCGCAGCAACGCCTGCGGAAAGATCACGTAGACGATCTTCACGTGTGGCGACAGGCTGAGCGCGATGCACGCGTCGTGCTGCTCGCCGGCGATCGACTTCAGCGAGCCGCGAAACGTCTCGCTCGTGATCGCGGCCATGTACAGCGTCAGCGAGATCAACACCGACAGGTACGGCGGGATCGGCAGCCGCAGCACGACCGGGAAGCAGAAGAACACCCAGAACAGCTGGATCAGCAGCGGCGTGCCGCGGAAGAATTCGACGAACGCGGTGACCGGCCCGCGCAGCCAGCGCGACGGCGACATCCGCAAGAGGCTCAGCACGAAGCCGAGCAGGCTGCCGACGAGCGCGCACGTGACGGTGAAGGCAAGCGTCAGCCCGAGGCCTTTCGCGAGCACGAGCCAGTACGGCCAGACGACGGAAAAATCGAGATTCACGACGGGCTCCTCAGCGCTGGACGGCGACGTCCTGACGGCGCTCGATGACGTGGACGAGTTTCGCGATCGGCAGCGACAGCGCGAAATACACGAGCGCGACGACCGAGTAGGTTTCGAGCGGCCGGTACGCTTCGGTCGCGATGCTCTTCGCGACGTACATCAGGTCGGCCACCGCGACGATTGCCACCAGCGCGCTTTGCTGCAGGCTGCCGATGCCGTTCGTCAGCAGCACCGGCATCGCGCTGCGCAGCGCCTGCGGCAGTACGACGAAGATCGTGCGTTGCCACGGCCGCAGGCCGAGCGCCACCGCGGCGTCGAGATGTTCCTTCGGCACCGCCTGCACGCCGGCGCGGTAGGCTTCCGCGTTGAAGGCGGTCAGGTTCAGGCCGAGCGCGAGCACGCCCATCGCGACCGGGTCGATGAATACGTCGACCATCATCGGGATGCAGTAGAAGAACCAGATGATCTGCAGCAGCGCCGGCGTGCAGCGGAAGAATTCGATGAAGAGCTGGGCGGGCCAGCGCACGAGCGCCCAGCGGCTCATCGCGAGCAGGCACAGCACGAAGCCGAGCACGAGGCCCATCGCGTTCGCGGCCACGGCCAGCACGACGGTGACCTTGAGCCCGTCGAGCAGCGCGCCGAGGCTGCCGGCGAGGAAGCTGAAATCGAAGTGGTAGTTCATGGCTTCGGCCTTAGTCGAGATGCAGGACTTTCTCGAGGAATTCCCGCGTGCGCGCTTCCTTCGGACACTTGAAGATCTGGTCTGGCGCGCCTTCCTCGATGATCTTGCCGTTCGCGCAGAACACGACGCGCGTCGCGATGTCGCGTGCGAAGTGCATGTCGTGCGTGACGATGATCATCGCCATCTTCTGCTCGGCGAGCTGCAGCATCACGTTCTGGACTTCGACGACCATCTCCGGATCGAGCGCGGACGTCACTTCGTCGAACAGCATCAGTTTCGGTTCGAGCATCAGCGCGCGCGCGATCGCCACGCGCTGCTTCTGGCCGCCGGAGAGCTGGCTCGGATATGCATGCAGCTTGCTTTCGAGGCCGAGGCGCGCGAGATACATGCGCGCGCGTTCGGTCGCTTCCGCCTTCGACAGCCCGCCGACGCGCACCGGCGCGAGAATCAGGTTGCCGAGCACCGACAGGTGCGGAAACAGCGTGTAGTGCTGGAACACCATGCCGACCTGCTTCTGCAGCTTCGCGTCGATGCGCCATCCGCCGCGCGTATCGCCGCCGCGGATGTACGACGCGCCCTGGAACGCGATCTCGCCGCGCTGGATGCCTTCCAGGCCCATCATCACGCGCAGCAGCGAGCTCTTGCCGCTGCCGCTCGGGCCGATGATCACGAGCCGGTCGTCGGCGCGCATGTCGAGGCTCATGCCGTCCATCACGACGAGGTTCGGGCCGTACGCCTTGTGCACGTCGCGCAGCCGCACGAAATCGCCGTCCGGCGCGGACGCGGCGAAGCGCGTGGTCGAAAGGGGATGCATGGCCGATCTGACGGCCGTCGTTTGAGGCGACAACATGACAGTCTCTCCAGCGGCGCCCGACGTCGGCGCGCAAAGTGCGAATCGGAAAATCGGCGCCCGGCGGCGCTCCGCCCGGGCTCGTCTGTGCGGTCGGCGCTTACTTGCCCGGAACGAGCATCGCCTGCACCGAGGTCTTGATGAGACGGTTCACCGCGCCCGACTTGACCTGCTGTGACAGGTAGTCGTTGAGGACGTCGAGGTCGGCCTTGGGCGTGTCCTTGCGCAGGCCGAACGCCACTTCCTGCTGCGCCAGCGGCGGCGCGGGGTTGAAGCTGGCCGCCCATTCCGGGTGCGCTTCGGTCAGCAGCATGTTGGTGATGTTCGCGTCGGCGAGCAGGTCGGCGCGCTTCGAGATCAGCGACAGGCGCGTCTCGTCGTTGCCCGGCAGGCGCATGATCCGCGCCTGTTTCAGTTCGGCCGAAATCGCCTTGTCCTGCGACGTGCCGGACATCACGGCGATCGTCACGTTCGGCTTGTCGATGTCGGCGAGCGAGCGCAGGTTCTTCGCGATCTTCGGATTGTTCTTGTTGTAGACGAACGAGACGTTGTAGTCGGTCGCGGGCGCGGAGAACGCGACGGCCTTTTCACGCTCGGGCGTGTCGTTCAGCGCAAGCGACAGATCCCATTTGTCCGATTGCAGGCCGGCCACGATGTTGTCCCAGCTCGTGTCGACGAACTCGACCTTCACCTTCAGCACGTTCTGCCCGAAATCGCGGCACAGATCCGAGAAGAAACCGCTGTAGGCGCCCGTCTTCGGGTCGCGCATCACATACGGCGGCGCGACCGCGGCGCCGCAGCGCAGTACGCCGACCTTCTTCACGGCGGCCCAGGCGTCGGGCCCCGCGGCGTGCGACGGGGCGGCCGCGATGAGCGATGCCGCCACCACGGTGTACGCGGTGATTTGACGGGTGAAACGAGACAGTCGATTCATGGTGACCTCACTTGAGATGGGTAAACCCGTATGCCTGCTGCTTTCTACACACATCAATGTGTGTTTTGTTGTGTGCAGCGTTGTGTGCATATTAGAGGGGCAAAAATCGACGTGTCAACGAGAAGTTGGGCTGTGAGGTGGTCGGGTTTTCCCCGGGGCGGGCGTGGAGCGGCGCGGAAGGACGAGCGGAAAAGGCGGGACGACGCGGGCCGGTGAGGGCTACGCGAGGACGGGGACGGGAAAGATCAGGGGATTGCTGCGGCCGGTCAGGCGGTGGCGCGCGTGTGGTGCAAGGACGGAAGGGGGCTGGCGGATGCCGTCGAGCGGGTTGCCGACGGCATCGGGCTGGCTGGCGGCGAACGGGGCGGCTTCGGTAAGCCGTCCCGCCGCGCCGTTCGTCGGCGCGTTATCGCTTCACCGCAGCGACAGCCGGCGCGCCCGAGAACGTGCCCGGTGCGCCGGTCGAACCGTAGGCGGTTTCGCTGCTCTTGTGTTCGGCGAGGCGCTTCGCGGCCAGGCGCTCCTGCGCGGCGACGATGTCGTCCGGATAGTTGTCGCCGTCGCCGGTCGACGGGTTGTAGCCGACCGATTCGAGGTCGAGCAGTTCCTGGCGAACCTGCGCACGTGTGAGCGTCGAATGCGACGACTGAGCGTACGACGCGCTCGGTGCGGCGAGCAGAGCGGTGGCGGTAGCGGCGACGGTGGCGATGGTGACGATGATGGATTTCACGATTTCCTCAGAAGGTTTCGGCGCAGTTCGGCGTGTATTCGATGGCCTGAACCGATGTGACAAGTTTAGGAACCCGGATTGACCGGATATAGGGTCAATCCTGGCGAGCTGTGTTCCAGAATGAGCGAGAGTGGCGACGCATGACGATGCCGATTACGCATCGGCAACCGCGACGGCGGCGACCCTCGGGTTGGCCGCGCCGACCGCGCGTGGCGCGGTAATCGACGGCAACCTGAACCGTTCGGCGGCGAGATCGACGAACGCGCGCACCTTGCCGGGCAGGAATTCGCGGCCCGGGTACACGAGCGATACGGTCACGCCGTCGTTCACGATCCGGTAATCGCCGAGCACGCGCGTCAGCGTGCCGATGCGCAGGTCGTTGGCGACCGCGTATTCCGGCAGCAGTGCGATGCCGCTGCCGGCCAGCGTGAGTTGACGCTGCATCAGCACGCTGTTCACGGTGACCGGCGCCTCGAGCTGGAGCGCGTCGAGCGTGCCGCTCGGGCCTGCCCACCGGTAGGTTCTCGCGCCGGCCGCGAGGCCGACGATCCGGTGGCCGTCGAGGTCGGACGGCCGCCGCGGCGCCGCCGCGTCGAGCAGGTAGCCGGGCGATGCGACCGCGACGAGCGGTGCATGTACCAGCGTGCGCGAGACGACGGACACCGACGTGATCATCGTGTCCGCGACGATGCCCGCGTCGAATTCGCCGCCGAGCAAGTCGACGTCCGATTCGGTCAGCGTAATGTGCAGCGACACGTCCGGATGGCGCGACTGGTATTCGGCGAACAGCCCGGCCAGTTCCGTCGACATCAGGCTGTGCAGCGCGACGACGTTCAGGTCGCCGCAGATCCGGCTCGACTCCTGCGTGGCGCGCGACTCGATTTCGGAGAGATCCATCAGCAGCGCGCGGCACCCTTCCGCGTAGCGGACGCCGACCTCGGTCAGCACGGTCTTGCGCGTCGAGCGTTGCAGCAGCTTCACGCCCAGGTGCGATTCGAGATCGCCGACGTAGCGCGTCACCAGCGACGGCGAAAGATTCAGTTGGTGGGCTGCATGGGAAAAATGATGCGTGTCGGCAACCTTGAGAAAAACCCGCATCGCACTGAACAGATGGTTCACGACGGTTCCTGTAGCAGGGGCGTTGGAGAAGGCGCGATCAGCTGCCGAAATAGACGTTGCAGAAGCTCACGGGGCCGACGCAGTCCGAGTCCGGCGTGGCGGGAGCGCGGGCCGGCGTCTGGCGAAGCGGGACCACGACTTTCGGTGCGGCATCCGCGTGCATGCCGCTGCCGTCGTTCGCATGCGCGGCGAGTTGCGTGGCGTTGGCCGCAACGGTCGCATTCGATTGCTGCTGGATGGCAGGCGCTGCCGCTTGTTGTTGGGCGGATGCGCTGGCGGTGACGGTGAAGCCGGAGAGCACGACGAGGGTTGCTGCGACAGGGGTAATGACAGACTTGAGCATTTAGGATTCCGATAAGACGAATGTAGTTTTCCACCAATTCGATTCGGGATGTCGGCGTGGTCGAGTCGTCTTGTCGATGGCCGGGGGCGTGTCGGATTCTTCTTGTCGAGTGTGTCGGCGTAGTGCGGAAGGATCGTGCGACATGGGCACCGGGGCCCTCGACGCCGGGATTCGGCGCGACCGATTCACCAGGAATCGATGACGAAAGGATGAAGGAAAACCCTGATCGTGTCCAAGGCGAATTTCCGATGTAGTCGATAAGGCAAATCGATCGTGTGCAGGCGAATCGACCGTGCATATTCGAATCAATAAAATGTGGAATCCGAAATGAAATGAAGCTTGCGTGCAGGTAGGCGAGCGCATGCAAGCGCGGCATCCGGCATACGGATGCGGCATCGAACCGGAACGACTATTCGAACGGGAAGCGTCGCCCGAAGCGCGACGCAGCAGGCCTCAGGATGGGGCGCGCGCCGTCAGCGTGCGCAGCGACGACAGGCTGCCGTGATCGAGCATCTCGCGCACCAGCTCCGCGAACGCCGTCGACGCAACGGTGCGATACGCACCCTTGCGACGCAACAGCGCGACCGTGCGCACCGGAAACGGCGGATCCAGCGGCACGTACTGCAGATCGCGATGCTCGAACTCGATCGTGCCGGGCAGGATCGTCGCGATCTTGCCGCGGCTCACGATCTTCAGCACCGCGCTGATCGAATTCGCCTGCAATGCGACGTCGGGCTGCATGTCGTACGACTGGAAATAGCTGTCGACGTAGAAGCGCGACACGAAGCTCGTCGTCAGCAGCGCGAGCGGCGTGTCGGCGAGCTGCGTCGGCGTGACGGGCTCGCGCTGTGCGGTCAGCGGATGCGTGCGGCCGACCACCAGCATCAGTTGCTCGGGAAACAGCGCTTCGGCCTCGATCTCGTCGGAGCGGACGTCGACGAAGCCGAACGCGAGGTCGACCTGGTCGTCGCCGAGTGCGGTTTCGACCGCATCGAGCGACATCTCGGTGATCTCGATGACGACGCCCGGATAGCGCTCGTGAAACTGCTCGATCACGGGCGCGACGAGATACTCGGTGAAGGTCGGCGTGAAGCCGATCCGCAGTTGCCCGCGCGACAGGTCGTGCACGTCGTGCAGCGCGCGCTGCGCGGTGAGCAGGTCGTTGTGCGCGCGGCGCGCGTATTCGAGGTAGACGCTGCCGAAATCGGTGAGCTGGACCACGCGGCCGCTGCGGTCGAACAACTGCGCACCGAGCTCGTCCTCGAGCTGGCGCACCTTCTGCGACAGTGCCGACTGCGACACGCTGAGCGCTTCGGCGGCCCGTGTGAAATTGCGATGCTCGTCGATAGCCAGCAGGTAGCTGATGTTGCGAAGCAGGGGGCTGCGTTGGGTGAACTTCATCTTCCGCGGATTGAGTCGCTGGTCACGTGGATCGGGCATCGCGTCATTATGCGCCGGTTGCGGCGCGGTGATGCGAGGCGGTGCGTTGCGCTGCCGGGTACCGCCGCGCGCGACGCCGCCGGTGCCGGGCGCATCCGCCGCCCCGGCGCGCGGATGCCCGGCCGCGGCGGTGGCATGGCGGCCCGCATCGGCCGTCGCCGGCCGTTCGATCGTCAGGTCGTCGGAGGCGCTCATTGCCAGCCGCCTCCGAGTGCCAGGAAGGTCGCGATCTGGCCGTTGTTCACGTCCTGCCGCGCGGCCGCGACGGCCGTTTCGGCCACCAGCCACGTGCGCTGCGCGTCGAGCGCCGCGAGCCCGCCGCCCCGGCCGCCGCGCCGCAGTTCTTCGGTCCGTTCCATCACGTCGCGTGCCGCGTCGCGCGACGCCTCGAGGCGTTGCAGCCGGTCGAGCGCGCCGGCGTAGGTGTCGAGCGACGTCTCGGTTTCGCGCAGCGCGGTGAGCACCGTCGAATCGAAATGCGCGAGGCTCGCGCGGCTGTCGGCCTGCGCGGCTTCGATGCGATCGCGGATCGCGCTGCGGTGCAGGTCCCACGTGATCATCGGACCGACCGCGAAGCGGTTCGTCAGCGGCGTGAAGAACGCGGCGGCGCCGCCGGTCGAACCGATGCTCGCGCCGAGCCTGATGTCCGGATACAGCGCGGCCGTTTCGACGCCGATGCGCGCGGTCGATGCGGCGAGCCGGCGCTCGGCCGCGCGCACGTCGGGGCGGCGCTTCAGCAGCGCGCGCCCGTCGCCGGACGGAATCGGTGTCGACAGTTCGAGCGGCTTGCTGCACGACAGCAGCGCGCGATCGTAGTTTTCCGGCGGTTGCCCGGTGAGCGTCGCGAGACGGAACGCCGCGTTCAGCCGGCGCGCCCGCAACGGCGCGAGCTGTGCGCGGCTGTTCTCGATGCCGCCCTGGTCGCGCTGCTGCTCGAAGGTCGGCGCGCGGCCGTTCGCGATGAGCTGGCGCGTCAGCGCGAGGCGCTGCTGCTGGACCGCGATCGAGCGCTGCAGCACATCGATCTGGTTGCCTGCATTGCACAGGTCCGAATACGCGCGAGCGACTTCGGCGGCGACGTTCACGCGCACGAGATCGCGCGCGGCGGCGACAGCCTCGTTGTCCGCGGACGCCGCCTCGATCCCGCGACGGATCCCGCCGAACAGGTCGAGGTCGTAGCTCATCGTGAATCCGATGTTGTAGATCTCGTGCCGTGGCGGCTCGACATGCGACAGCACCGATGCCGCGGACTGCTGCGTGTAGTTCGTCGATGCGTCGAAGCCTGCGCTCGGTTCGCGCGCGGTACGCGTCGCCGCGAGCAGCGCATTGCTGCGTTCGAGGTTCGCCTGCGCGGCGCGCAGGTCGACGTTGCTGGCCAGCGCCTTTTCGACGAGGCCGTCGAGCGCCGGATCGTTGTAGAGGCGCCACCAGTGATCGGGTAGCGGATCGTTCGACGCGACAGATGCGCCCGCAACGAACGCGCCGTTGGCGGCCGGTGCGTTCGCGAGCGCATTCGACGGCACGCGATAGTCGGGGCCGACCGCCGCGCAGGCGGCGAGCGCGATGCACAGCGCGGCGACGGCAGGCGTGCGCAGGCTCACCATGGCAGGCTCCGGCGCACCGTGACGTCGCCGGCACGCGCGTGAATCTCGACCGATGCGGTCTGCCCCGGCACGAGCCGCACGCCGGGCGGCACCGAGTCGATCACGACGCGCACCGGGATGCGCTGCGCGAGTCGCACCCACGTGAATGCGGGGTTCACGTTTGCGAGCTGCGCATCGCCGCCCGCGCGCTCGCGGTCTTCGACACCGCCGGCGATGCTCTGCACATGGCCGCGGATTTCGCTCGCGACGCCCATCAGATAGATGCTGGCGGGATCGCCGACATGAATCGCCGGCAGCTTGGTTTCCTCGAAGTAGCCTTCGACGCGCAGCGACGTGTCGTTCACGAGCGCCATCGCGCCCTTGCCGGCGTTCAGGTACACGCCGGGCAGCAGCCCGACATTGGTCACCGTGCCGTCGATCGGCGCGCGCACGAGCGTGCGTTCGAGGTTCAGTGCGGCGAGGTCGCGTGCCGAGCGTGCCTGCGCGAGCGCGGCGCGCAGCTTCTCGACGCGCGTCGTGCCCTGCTGCGTCGATTCCTCGGCAACGACGTCCGGCATCGCGCGATTGCGGCGGTCCTCGCGAATCGCTTCGTCGAGTTCGGCCTGCTCGCTCGCAAGGTTCGCGTCGGCCTGCTCGAGTGCGATCCGGTAGCGCGACGGGTCGATCACGAGCAGCACCTGGCCCTTCGTTACTTTCTGGTTGTCGTGGACGCGCACGTCGGTGACGAGGCCGCTCACGTCGGGCGCGATCGGCACCACGTCCGCGCGCACCTTGCCGTCGCGGGTGAGCGGTTCGATCTGGTAGCGCACCCATAGGCCGTAGATCGCGCCGAGGATGCCGAGAATGATTGCGGCCGTCAGCACGGTACGTAACAGGGGGATGATTCGCTTCATGGTCAGGAGAGGAGGCGATACGGAAAATACGCGTCGGCGAGGCGGGCGATGCCCCACCACAGCAGGAAGAAGGTCGCCAGCTCGAGCAGCGCGGGTTGCCACAGCAGCACGCGCAGCGGCAGGCGCAGCAGCACGCCGCGCAACAGGAACGTGACGGCCAGCGCGACGACGGCCCACGCGAGCGCGGACGGCATGTAGATGCCGAAGATGTGGATTTCCTCGATCATCGCGTCGTTCCTCCGACGAGCTGCACATGCGGGAACAGGTTGCAGCGCATGCCGACCAGCGCGAGCAGCGTGGCGTCGTCGCGGCCGCTGGTGTTGCGCGCGGCCGCGCCGATCGCACGGTTCAGCGCACGCATCAGCGAGGCGGTGGCCGGAATCGGGTGATGCGCGTCGGCGCGGGCGCGATACAGGTTCGACACTGCCTCGAGCGCGGCTTCGATCGCGACGCGCGTCTGCGCATCGCCCTTGTCGAGGCCTTCGCGCACCTGGATGATGTTGCGGCCGATGCGCAGGTCGCTCAGCCCGTCGACCGCATGCAGCGCATCGCCCTGATTCGCGAACGCCATGCGCGCGGCGACCTGGCCGAGCCGGTCGACCGCGCGTGCGGTCCACGTGGGCGCGTCGAGCGGGCGGTGCGGATCGGCCATCTGCGCGAGATCGGCCCAGTTCTGGCGCACGATCCGGTAGGCGGTCCAGCGCGTGCTGGCCGAGCGGAAGAGTTTGGTCACGACGAGCGTCGTGACGATGCCGCCGACCTGTGCGAGCCCCGTATTGAGGAACAGCGCGAAATCGGCCTGGAAACGATCGAGAAAACCCATGGCGACGATGAAGCAGGAGAACATCGGGAGTGCGCGCGCGGTACGCGCGGGATCGGCCTGGATGTAGCCCATCCAGATGAAGGCCGGTGCGAGCGTCAGGATCAGCATCCCGGCGCCGTCGACGCGCGGCAGGATCACGAACAGGTACAGCGCCGCGAGCGGAAAGGTGACGAGTGTCGACACGAGGTAGCGGCCGATCACCGGTGCGGGATCGTCCTGCGCCGCGAACGAGCAGGTGACGAGCGCGGCGAACGCGGCGGTCGCCGAGCCGTTGGGCCAGGCGAGCAGGATCCACACCGCGCAGTAGATGATGATCGCCGTGGTCGTCGCGGCGCCGGCGAGCAGCGCGAGCCCGTGATCGCGCGCGAGCTTGAAGCGGCGCGTGCCGTCGGCGGGCGGCAGGTGGCGCTCGAGTTCGGCGTCGCTTTCCGCGAAGGTGCGCACGAGCCCGCGCGCCGCGTGGAGCGTGTCGATGAAATCGGCGGTGCGATCGAACAGGTTCGCGGCGAGCAGCGACGTCCAGGTCGGGTCGAGCAGGCGCTCGGCCGCCAGCGCGCGGCACCGCGCGGCGAGACCGACGTCGAGCGCTTCGCCCACGTCCTGTGATGCATGCAGGTCGTCGATCACGGCATCGACGAGCGCTGTGGTTTCCGCATCGACCGCGTTCAGCGAGCGCAGCTGGTCGAGCCGGTTCGCGGCGGCCGACGCGATCGACAGCAGCGCGGCGAGACGGTGCTGCAGCGCCGTGACCGTGTCGCGCGTCGCGAGCGCGAAGCGCTGGTCGAACGGCAGCGTCGTCGCGATCATCCCGAGCTCGGTAACGTCGGCCGCGAGCTTGCGGCGATGCTCGTGTTCGAGCCGCGTGTGGTGCGTGCCGAACGCCTCGGCCGTCCAGCGGCACGCATCACCGAGAAACGACAGCGCGCGCTCGTGAATCACCGGCCGGCTGTTCGCGGGTTTCAGCAGCATGTGCGTGATCGTCACGCACAGGATCGCCACCGTCATTTCCTCGACGCGCGACACCGCGGTGATGAAGATGTTGGTTGGATCGTCGAGATACGGAAAGCAGATCACGGCCGAGCTGAACGCGGCCATCTGGAACAGGAACGCGCGCGGCGTGCGGTCGAGCACCGCGAGATAGATGCAGAAGCCGATCCACAGCGCGAGGCACAGCACCAGCAGCACCGGCGAGTTCTGCAGGTTCGGGGCGACCGCGACCGTCACGATCGCGCCCGCGGCGATGCCCGCGAGCCGGTAGATCGTCTTCGGGCGGAACGCGCCGGCCATCGGCTGCGCGGTCACGTAGACGGTCAGCAGCGCCCACCACGGACGCGGGAAGCTGACCGCGAACGAGATCAGCAGCACAAGCGCGGCGGCGATAAAAGTGCTGATCGAGAAAAGGAGCTTTCTCGGATCGATGGAGAATGGATCGCGCGGCCGTAGCGGCGCGACGGTGGCTTGCGACACGTCGGTTTCCTTGGGCGAGACAGGCGGAGAGTGTTGCTGCGGCTGCGTTACGGCGTCGGAGGCGGCGTGCCGCACATCATGTCGTGCAGCGCCGGTTTGCGGCATGCGCCGCGGCGAAGGGAGACGGGAAGTGCGGGAGCGGGAGACCGCACGAAAAGGAGGGTTGTTGCAGGCATTTGAAGCACGGCTTGCGCGCCTTTTCCTTTTTATTCAAGCGCATGGCGACACGCATCGGCGAGCGCGAATGCCACGAAAACTCGGTTGCGAAGGATCAGGGTTTCATTCGATTGCGATGGACGAAATTGTGCGCCGCGGCGCGCGCGGCGTCCAAGTCGGATTTCCGACCGGGTCGATCGGTTTTACTTATCGCTCGGCGCGCGGGCCCGCATGAATACCGATCGTGCGGCGCGTTGTCCGAAGGGAGCGGGCGGGGGGATGCGGTTGCGAGTGCAACCGTATGACGAAATCGGCGGACATGATGTCGCCGCGCCGTCGGTCTCAGAACAATTGCCCTTGCCCCGAGATCACGCGTTCGAAATCGTCGCGCAGGAACGGCAGGATCGCGTCGGCGACCGGCTGCAACTGACGGCTTACGTAGAACGCATAGTCGATCGGCGAGCGCATCGTCTCGAGCGGCTCCGGGCCGGCCGTCGTCATCACGTAGCTGATCCAGCCGCCGCGCTGGTACTGCAGCGGCCGGCCGTGCGCGTGGTTGAATTCGTCGGCGATTCGCGCGGCACGCACATGCGGCGGCACGTTGCGCTGATATTCGCTCAAGGGCCGGCGCACGCGCTTGCGATAGATCAGTTGCGCATCGTATTCGCCGGCGAGCGTGCGGCGCACGTAGTCGCGGATGAAGTCCTGGTACGGCTCGCGCTTGAACACGCGCCGGTAGAGTTCGCGCTGGAATGCCTGGGCGAGCGGGGTCCAGTCGGTGCGCACCGTTTCGAGCCCCTTGAATACGAGGTCCTCACCGCCGTTCGCCGCGCGTGCGAGGCCCGCGTAGCGCTTCTTGCTGCCTTCTTCCGCGCCGCGCACGGTCGGCATCAGGAAGCGGCGGTAGTGCCGCTCGTATTGCAGTTCGAGCGCGCTTTCCAGCCCGAAGCGATCGCGCAGATGCGCTTGCCACCAGCGGTTCACGTGCTCGACGAGCGCGCGGCCCTTCGCGGCGGCTGCATCGTCGTCGTGCTCATGCCCGAGCCACACGAAGGTCGAATCGGTGTCGCCGTAGATGACTTCGTAGCCCTGCGCCTCGATCAGCTCGCGCGTGCGATGCATGATCTCGTGGCCGCGCATCGTGATCGACGATGCGAGGCGCGGATCGAAGAACCTGCAGCCCGTCGAGCCGAGCACGCCGTAGAACGAATTCATGATGATCTTCAGCGCTTGCGACAGCGGTGCGTTGCGCTGGCGCTTCGCTTCGTCGCGGCCTTCCGACACGCGCCGCACGATGTCGGGCAGGCAATGCGCGGTGCGCGAGAAGCGCGCGCCGAGAAAGCCGGGCACCGACGCGTCGTCGCCCGGATGCGCGAGCCCCTCGATCAGCCCGGCCGGATCGATCAGGAACGTGCGGATGATCGACGGATAGAGGCTCTTGTAGTCGAACACGAGCACGGAGTCATACAGCCCGGGCCGCGAATCCATTACGAAGCCGCCCGGGCTGTTCTGGCCCGTCACGTCGCCGAGGTTCGGCGCGACGTAGCCGAGCCGGTGCATGCGCGGCAGGTACAGGTGCGTGAACGCGGCGACCGAGCCGCCGGTGCGATCGGCCGCGAGGCCCGTGACGGTCGCACGTTCGAGCGCGAAGGACAGCAGGTCGGCCTTGTCGAAGATGCGCGTGACGAGCTCGCAGTCCTTCAGGTTGTAGTGCGCGAGCGCGGGCTTGTCGTGATCGAAGCGTCGCTGGATCTCGTCCATCCGCTGATACGGATTGTCGATCGACTTGCCTTCGCCGAGCAGCGACTGCGACACGTATTCGAGGCTGAACGACGGGAACGTCCACGTCGCCGATTTCAGCATGTCGATGCCGTCGAGGATCAGCCGGCCGGCCGCGCCCGCGAAGAAGTGATCGGGCTGCTGGCCGTGCGCGCGCCACTCGAGCACGCTGCCGCCGCGCCCGAGCTTCAGCGGCACGCCGTATTGCTCCGCATGCGCATGCAGGATGCGCAGGTCGAACTGCACGAGGTTCCAGCCGATCACCGCATCGGGATCGTGCGCGTCGAACCAGTCGTTGAGCCGCGCGAGCATCTCGGCGCGGCTGTCGCAGTAGTCGAGGCGGAAGTCGGCGGCCGGCGCGTCGCCGTTCGGCGGGCCGAGCATGTAGACCTGCCGCTGTCCGCAGCCTTCGAGCGCGATCGAGTACAGCTCGCCGTGGATGCTCGTCTCGATGTCGAGCGACACGCAGCGCAGCGTCGGGCGATAGCCGGTCGCGGGTTTCAGTTCGCCGTCGGTCAGCGTGTCGTCGCGGCCGGCCATGCCGCGAAACAGCACGGGCGCGGTGATGAAGCGCTCCATCGTGTAGCGGTCGGGCGGCTGGATGTCGGCTTCGTAGACGTCGACGCCAGCCGTGGCGAGGCGTTTCTGGAGCCCCGACAGATGGCGGTAGCGGCGGCAGTAGAGGCCGACGACGGCGCGCTGGCGGAAGTCGCGCAGCGCGAGCGGGCGCAACTCGGCATCGCGCTCGCCGGCCAGCGCGCGTTCGGCGAGCGCCTGCTGTTCGGCCGGAATGAACGCGACGGCTTCCTGCGGGCGCAACCGCACGCGGCGCGGACCGTGTTCGGTTGCCAGCCAGAACTCGATCTCGATGCCGGATGCGGTGTCCCGCCAGTGGCGGGTGAGAATGAAACCCTGCTCGAACGCCGTCAAAACGCTTGCTCGTGTGGATGCCCAGGCGGCGGATTTTAGCGCCTCTCGCGCGGTGCCGCGCGTCGAAGGATAAATGGGGGCGGAGCGTGCCGTCGCGCCACTCTACAACGCGCAAGGTGCCCGTTCCCGCAACCGGACAGGCCGTCGAGCCGTTGTCGACCATGTTATTGACTGATCTGTCCATAACAACTATCCTGCTGCCATGGTGAGACCACGTGAATTCGATCGGGACGAGGCACTGGAGCGCGCGCTGCGCGTGTTCTGGGAGAAGGGCTATGCCGGTACGTCCACGGACGACCTGCTCGGTGCGATGAACATCGGCCGGCAGAGTCTGTACAACGCGTTCGGCGACAAGCGCAAGCTGTACGTCGAAGCGCTCGAACGCTATCAGTCGGAAAGCGTGTCGGGCCATGTCGCGCGGCTGGCCGCGCCGGCATCGGCACTGGCGGGCATCGAGGCATTGCTGCTTGGCGTGATCGCGGGTGACGTGGCGGAGCGCATGCTCGGCTGCATGGGTGTCAATTCGATTTGCGAATTCGGCGCCGCCGACCCGGAGCTCGTCGAATTGCGCGAGAAGGCCGGCGCGATGCTGATGAAGCGGCTCGTTGCGCGGGTGCGCGAAGGGCAGGAAGCGGGCGAGATCGACCGCTCGATCGAAGCGCGCGAAGCAGCCGGCTTCGTGCTGACGATGATGCAGGGTATCCAGCTTGCTGCGCGTGCCGGCACACGGCCGCAGGCATTGCGGACGACGGCCGAATTCGCGGCAGAGCGGCTCCGCGCACGCAGCTAGGCGGAAGCTGAACGCGCCGGCGCATCGGCCGGCGCGTTTTTTTTGTTTGTTATTGACTGATCAGTCCATAAAGGAGCGAATCATGACGAAGCCTTCAGGTGCGGCACCCAGGGTAGCAATCGTATTCGGCGGTGCGCGCGGAATCGGCGCGGGTATCGCGCGCAGGCTTGCGGCCGACGGCGCGGACGTGGCGTTCACCTACGTGTTGGCACCCGAGCGTGCGCAGGAGACGGCAGCCGCCATCGAGGCCGGCGGCGGGAACGCGCTGGCGATTCGCGCCGACAGCGCGAGCGCGGACGAGATCCGCCAGGCCGTCGCGCAGACGGTCGAGCGCTTCGGTCGGCTCGACATCGTCGTGGTCAACGCGGGGATCCTGAAGATGGGCGACGTATCGGAAGTCAGCGTCGACGATCTCGACCGGATGCTGGCCGTCAACGTACGCGGCGTGTTCCTCGCCGTTCAGGCCGCTGCGGCGCATCTGACGCGAGGCGGACGCATCGTCACGATCGGCAGCAATGCCGCCGTGCGCAGCGGCTATCCGGGCTCGAGCGTCTATTCGATGACGAAGGCCGCGGTGGCCGTGATGGTGAAAGGCATCGCGGTCGATCTCGCGCCGCGCGGCATCACGATCAACAACGTGCAGCCGGGGCCGGTCGGGACGGACATGACGGCCGATCTGCTGGATCACGTCCGGCCGCTCATTCCACTCGGGCGTGCCGGCAGTCCGGACGAGATTGCTGCGCTCGTGGCATGGCTCGCGAGTGCCGAATCGGCCTACATGACAGGCTCCAGCCTGACGATCGACGGCGGGATGGCACTGTAGTGCGATGCGGCGGCACGTCGTCGATCGTGACGATGCACGACGATGCATGCGCGCCGAACGGTCGGCGCCGTCGCGCCGGCCTGCGCCTAAGCCGGCATCGGCACGAATTCCCGCCTCAGGTTTTCCGGCCGCTGTGGCCGCTGGTACAGGTAGCCCTGCGCATACTGGATCCCGACCGCATGCAGCGCGCGATGCTGCTCTTCCGTCTCCACGCCCTCGGCAATGATCTTCAGATCGTAGTGGTGCGCGAGCGCCGCAATCCCTTCGATCAGCCTTGCATTGCAGGTCGTCAGCTGCGAGATGAACTGGCGATCGATCTTGACGTAGTCGAACGGAAAGCGCGACAGCATGTCGAGATTGCTGTGATGCGTGCCGAAGTCGTCGATTGCGAACTTCGCGCCCTTCGTCCGCAGTGCGGCGAACATTTCGGTGGTGCGCGCATTCTTTTCGAGCAGGATGCGTTCGGTCACTTCGAGTACCAGCGTGAAGCCCGGCGGCAGCTGTCGGATCGAGTCTTCGACGACGGACACGAAGTGCGCGCGCTCGAGATCCTTCGGCGCGACGTTGATCGCGATGCGCAGCGGCATCGACGGCGTGAGTGCGGTCAGCTCCGACACGGCTGTCCGCAGCACGAATTCGGTCACCTTCGGCAGGATCGAACTCGATTCGATCTGCGGGACGAACACGGCCGGGCTGATGGCTCCCCATTTCGGGTGGTGCCAGCGCAGCAGCGCCTCGACGCCCACGGTCCGGCGCGTTTCGACGTCGACGATCGGCTGGTACACGACGTGGAACTCGCCGCGCTTCAGCGCATTGCGAACGGCCTTCAGCAACAGCCGGCGCGGCGCCATCGCAAGCAGGTACGCGGCCACGACGAGGCCGTTCATCAGCAGCGCGATCGTCACACAGATCAGCAGATAGTGCCGCTGCACCTGCGATACGTAGGATTCCGACGAGGTGACGGAAACCGTGAACGGCCAGGTGCCGGAAGCGAACGCGCTGCCCGCCGTCGGGGCCGCGCCGAATGGTGGCACGAACGTGCCATGCTGATCGATGCCGCCCGCACCCTTGATCGACAGCGTCGCCGTTTCCGCACCGAAGCGGGCACCGTGCGCGAGCATGTCCGCGACATAGTCGCCTTCGACCAGATAAAGGACGCCTGATTCGGATGCGGTCGCGCGAAATGCCGCCAGCACCGGCACGCGATGCTGAAACGGCGTCTGCCGAAGCAGCGTGATGGCCGTCATCCCCGGTTCGGGCGCGTGCAGGTACGCGTCGAGCGGGACATCGATCGGGCCCAGCGCCGACGAGCAGGTGACGCGCCCGTGGTTGGCCAGCGCGACGGCCCGAAGATAGCGCAGGTGAGTGCCTACTTCCGCGAGCGTCCTGAAGATCGTCGTGCAGGGCCGCCCGACCAGCGCGTTCAATTCCGCCGGGTGCCGCGAGCGGATTCCGTCGAGGATGCGGTCGACCGAGATCACGATGTCGCTTGCGACGACGCGTTCGTGCTGGGCAACCGATTCGCGCGCGAGGCGATCGGCAACGACGAACGCCAGCACGAGCACGAGCACGCAGATGGTCAGGGCAATCGAGAAGACAATGTGCGGCCACACGCCACTGCGCTGGAATGCGGGCTTCGGGCCCGGCGCGGGTGTGGACGTTCCTCGGGTCGCGCTTGTTGTTGTACGCATGGGAATGCAGATCGAACCGGTCGATGGATGGGCGCGAAGCATTCATCGTGCCTGGCCGGGGCACAACGGCGCGCGCCGATATCGGGACGCAAATCGATTCTACGCTTGCGCCACGCATGCCAAGGCATTGCGACGGGGGTACCGGCCTCGACGCGCATCGCTATGCATATAGACGCCACGCCCCGAAAAAAACCCGGCCGCATCAGTGTGCGGCCGGGACAGAAGACACCGTCTCTTGGCACGAGGATGGTGCGCGGCAAGTATAAGACGCGGCGCGCGATTACGAAACATGGATATTCAACAAACGGTGAAATCTTGCAATTGATGCTCAACAAGAAATATTTGCGTGGCACGTCACCTCTGGCGATTCAGGTGCCGGATCGCCATGAATGAGGCCACAACCCGCGTGGTGCGATTTCTTCAGCGCGAGCAGGCGGGGCCATCCGTGCTTCAGAAATCGTTTCGCATCTTGTGGAGCAGGTCGCGGGGCGATTGATGCGTGTCCACGGCGGTGAGGATGTCGGTCAGGAACCACGGCAGGTTCAATTGCGTGTCCGAATCGCCGACGCACACGCGGATCGGCGGGGCCTTCGACGCCGCACGGGCGCCGGGCGCCGTGCCGGTGGAGGCGGACGTGGAGGACGGTACGCAATTCCTCGCTTGCTGCGGAACCGGCGACGTGGTGCTGCCGGCGACCGCCGGCAAGCTGGCGGCGGCAAGCACGATCAGGATGGCGAAAGGGGCGGCGCGTTTCATGAGACTCTCCGGCGATGCACGTTCGACACCGCCGGCGAACCCGAGTTCGAGATCGTCGACGGCTGCCGGTGTTCCTGAGCCACGACGTGGACTGGAAGCAGGTGCTCCTGATCGGCATGACGTTGGTGTTCCTGATCGGGATCATGATCGAGTTCGCGATCGCGACGAAGCGCGGCCAGCGCGCGCGGTTTCGCTGGAAGGAAAGCGGTCGAGCGGAACGGGGAGAAGGGCGACGCCGCGACCGACACGATCGAACGCGGTGCGTGACAAACCTCACGCGCCGGATCGATCGTTCAAACGTCAAGAATCGTTCGGATCGCCCGTGAGAGGCTTGCGATGTGGAATGCGCTCATTTATCGTGCCGCCACGACGGCGCCGACACGGCGCGTCGAGCCAGATCGCAAGGAGCATTCGTCATTACCGCATTCAATCGTCGCACGCATATTCGTGCCTTTCTCGTGGCATCGGTCGCCTGTCTCAACCTGTCACAGCCTGCGTCGGCTGCCTATACGGAATCGTGGATGAGCGATCACGACGTCAAGGCGTACGCGCAGCAGGTCAAGCATCCGCCCGTGGCGGCGAGCCGTGCGACGACCGCGAAGCCGGGGCAGCATGCCGTTCGTTCGCCGTCGAAGGCGCCGGCCGCGGCGCATGCCGACGCGAAACCTGTGTCGAAGGCACACGCGGCGCCCGCGAAGGCCCGCAAGGTTCAACATGCGGCCGGCGCCGATCCGAAGGTGCACCCCGCAGCGAAACCGAAGGCCGTGCGGGCGGCACGCACGAGCGCGGCAATCCCGCATTGACGCGGCACGCCGTGGTGCGTCACCGATACCCGTAACAGTGCGTCAACCCCGCGTAGTCGTGGAAATGACTCGCCGGTGCGATCTTCCCGCCGTCGCATGCGGGCTGGAAATTCATCTCGCGTTCGTTGTACAGCATGCGAGCAGCAGGCAGACGAGGGCGGTGGCGGTGCGAGTAGGGCGTGTCATCGTGGCTTGAAGCGGGCGGGACGACGCAGGAAGGGCGTCGCTGCGTCCCCGGGGCGGGATCGGTCGAGCCCGGAGTGCTGCAAGCAGCATTGACGGCGGAATATCAGGATTCGGTCGGGTGATCGTCGGCATCGCGCCGGATCGCGACCGGCCGGCACATGCCGGCCCGTATGCAGATGCTCAGGTCAGTGCACGCCAGCCGATGCGATCGATCGCACCGTGTCGGTGATGCGCACGCAACGCGACAGGCCGAACGTCTCGGCTTCGCGACGTTCCGGTTCGCTGCTCGCGACGGCCACGGCGCGCTCGGGCGGCACGCCAAGCGCCTGCAGCGCAACGTCGAACGGATGCTGGTTTGCTACGGAGTCCTGCTGATGGGCGTCGGTCACGACGACCGAGAAGCGATCGAGGTTTGCACGGCCGAACTGGCCTTCGAACATGTCGCTGAGCCGGGCGGCCGGCAGCGTCGTGACGAGACCGAGTCGATATCCTTGCTCCGACGCACTGTCGAGCCACTGGATGATCGCATCGCGCTGGTTGCGCGATTCGTGCGAATCCGGTGTCGCTTCGATCTGCGCGAATGCGGCGTCGAGACGGGTGACGATGGCTTCGATGACCACGGTGATTCCTCTCCTGAGACGTGACGGTCCGTTCGCGGACGGGAATGCCCTACACCTTAGCGTCGATCCGGAATATGCGACCAATTAATATTTATATCCGACCCATACGATTCGACTAATGAATCGGGTGGCAAGCCATGGCTGGCGGGGAGATGCGCGATGCGATGTTTTCCACATGATCTGCATCGTGTCGATGGTCTTCAATGTGGTGCACCAAACGTGCGCACGCCATGAATGCACCGGACGTGTGCATCCGAAAAAAACGGCGTATCGGGCGATGCGCACCCGATACGCCGTCTTGCGATGCCGCGTGCGAACCGGCGATCAGTGCAGCTTGATCGACGGCTGGTTGCGGCTTTGCAGCCAGTGACTCAGCGACTGGAACAGCGCGCGCTTGAGGCCGTACACGCTGAACAGATGCTTGCGGTACAGGAACTTGTACAGCCCGATCGCGGCGAGCCCGTCGACGATCAGCGAGCGCGAACGCACGCCGAGGTCGGCCTGATACACGGCGCCGGCCCGGCCGAGCGACACGACGGTGCCCGCGTCGCGGAACGTGAAGCCCGCCACCGGCTTGTCGGCGAGGCGCCGCGCGAGCGCATCGCCCAGATACACGGCCTGCTGGTGCGCGACCTGCGCGCGCGGCGGCAGGAAGCGGCCCGCATCGGCCGACGGGCACGCGGCGCAGTCGCCGAACGCATACACGTGCGGATCGTCGGGCGTCTGCAGCGTATCGGTCACGATCACCTGGTTCGACCGGTTGAGCGCGATGTCGCCGAGTTCCCGCAGGATCGCGGGGCCCGCGACGCCGGCCGCCCAGATCGTGATGTCGCTCGCGAGCCGCTCGCCGGTCGCGGTCGTGATCGCGTCGGCGCCGACTTCAGCGACGCGCGTGTCCGTCAGCACGTCGACGTTCAGCGTGCGCAATTGCGCGTGCATCTTGGCCGACAGCCTTTCGTCGAGCGCCGGCAGGATGCGCGGGCCGCCTTCGATCAGCCGGATGTGCACGTCGCGTGCGGACACCAGCGCCTTGAAGCGATACGTCGTCAGCTGCTGGATCGCGTGGCGCAGCGCCGCGGCCAGTTCGACACCCGTCGCGCCCGCGCCGATCACGTTGATGTAGATCGGTGCCGCGCGCCGCGCCGGCTGCTGCTCGGCCAGGTGGTTCGCCTTCGTGCAGGCGGCGAGGAACTTGCGGCGGAAATCCTCGGCCTGGTCGAGGTTCTCGAGCGGCAACGCGTGGCGCGCGGCGCCCGGCACGTTGAAGAAGTTCGTCACGCTGCCGACCGCCAGCACGAGATCGTCGTAGCCGAGCTCGCGCTGCGGCAGGATCTCGGTGCCGTCCGCGTCCTGCACCGCGGCGATCGTCGCCGTGCGTGCCGCGCGATCGACCCGCTGCAGCGCGCCCTGCACGAAGCGGAAGCCGTGGCGCTTCGCCTGCGCCGCGTACTCGATCGTGTGCGAGGCCGGATCGCGATGGCCGGATGCGGCTTCGTGCAGGAGCGGCTTCCAGAAGTGCGTCGGGTAGCGGTCGACGAGCACCACTTCGGCTTGCCCGCGGCGGCCGACCGTGTCGCCGAGGCGCGTGGCGAGCTGCAGGCCGCCGGCGCCGCCGCCGACGATCACGATGCGCGGCACGCGCGGTGCGCGATCCGTTGCAAGGGTAGGCGTGATGTTGTCCATGTTGTGGCTCCCGCTGATGACGATTCGGATGACATTGCTCAGGAACCGACGATATAGTTTTGCACCTGCTCAAACAATTTAATGTTTATAAGCGACTCATATGTATTCACTTATAGGAAAGACCGCAACGTTCCGGCAGCTGAAGGCGCTGGACATGATTGCGCGGCTCGGCAGCGTGTCGCGCGCGGCCGAGGAGCTGAACCTGACGCAGCCGGCCGTGTCGCTGCAGGTTCGCCTGCTCGAGGAGGCGGTGGGCGCCGCGCTGCTGCAGCGGGTGGGGCGCGGCGTGCAGCTCACCGCGGCCGGTGAAATCGTGTCGCGCTATGCGCGCGAGATCCTGCATCTGTGGAGCGAGGCCGGCGACGAAGTGGCCGCGCTGACGGGCGATCTCGGCGGCACGCTGCGGATCGGCGCGATCACGACGGCCGAATACCTGATCCCGCCGCTGCTGGTGAAATTCACCGCGACGCGCCCGCACGTGAAGACGTATTTCAAGGTCGGCAATCGCGACGACATCATCCGCATGCTCGCGACGCATGAAATCGATCTCGCGGTGATGGGCAGCGCGCCGAAGGAACTGCGCACGCATGCGGTCGAGTTCGCGAAGCATCCGATGGTGTTCGTCGCGGCGCCCGGCCATCCGCTGATGCAGCGCAAGCGCGTCGCGCTGAAGGATCTCGAATCCGCGCACCTGCTCGTGCGCGAACGCGGCGCGGGCACGCGCTCGACGGTCGAGAGCCTGTTCAAGACGGCCGGCTACCGCTTCCATGTGGGCTCCGAACTGTCGAGCAACGAGGCGATCAAGCAGATGGCCGAAGCGGGGCTCGGCGTTGCGTTCCTGTCGTTGCACGCGTGTGCACTCGAGCTGCGCGCGGGGCTGCTCGGGCAACTGCCGTTTCCGGGCAATCCGATCGTGCGCGAGTGGTACGTGATCACGCTCGCCGATAGGCGGATCTCGCAGGTGACGGGGCTGTTTCGCGACTTCCTGATCAAGCAGGGCGCGCCGGTGATCGACGGCGCGACCGTCGCGCCGCACGAACGCCGGCGTAAGTAGGCGGATGAGGGCGGCATGTGCGTGCCGTGCGTTCGACGGTTAAACGATCCCGAAGTCGTCGTTGCTGTCGGGGATCGACGCGAGCAGCCGTTCGAGGCTGTGCCAGCCGATCCTGCGCAGGCACCACGCGGCGACGGTAGTCCGGTCGGTGCGGTGAGTGGGGCGGGCAGGACGGCGGTCGGCGCGGGACGGTGAAGTGGGGGTGAACGCTGCACGTCGCGGGCAGTAATGGGGCATGACGGTCTCCGTAGGTGTCGGATGAGGCCATCGTAAGCGGCACGGTGCCCGGCGGCGCACACGCAAGGATGGGCCTGAGCAGAAACGAATGATCTTTTTCTGCCCGGCGCGGGCATGGCCGTGCAAGCACGGCAAGCGGCCGGAAAAAGCGTCACAATGCGCGTTCGACACCTGATCTGGTGGAGGGAAACGATGAGCGATCCGATTCTCGCGGCGCCGACCGACAACGGCGTGCCGGTCAGCCTGCGCTCCAGCCGCGGGCTCGGCTGGCGCGGCTTCGGTGCGTCGCTGCTGGAGATTCGCGCGGGCACGTACCGGATCCCGGCCGCCGAGCATCACCGCATCGGCGTGCATATCGGCTCGCCCGTGCGTGCGGATTGCGTGTGCGACGGCGAACGCGTGTCGCGCATCCAGGCGCACGGTGACGTCGACGTGATTCCCGCCGGCCTGCCGGGGCAGTGGACCGACAGCGCCGACTGCCGGATTCTCCACATCGCGCTCAGCGACGCGTTCGTGCGGCGCACGTTCGACCAGCTCGAGCTGAAGCCGGCGCAGGCGCAGATCCGCCGCCGGCTGCAGGTGCGCGATCCGCGGCTGCAGCACATCGCGTGGGCGATGGCCGCCGAACTCGAAGCGGAAGACGCGTCGGATCCGCTCTATGCGGAGAGCCTGTGCACGGCGCTCGTCGCGCGGCTGGTCGACAGCCAGCCGGCGTTCCGCGAGCGCCGGCGTATGCTGGCTCCGAAGGCGGCGGCGCGCGTGATCGACTATGTCGAGGCGAACCTCGAGCGCCGCATGACGCTGGCCGAACTCGCGGCGCTCGTGTCGATCAGCGTGCCGCATTTCAAGGTGCTGTTTCGCGAGACGCTCGGGATGCCGGTGCATCAGTACGTGGTGCGGCGCCGGGTCGAGCGCGCGAAGGCGTTGTTGCTCGAAGGGCGACTCAGCATCAGCCAGATTGCGCTTGAGGCGGGTTTCGCGCACCAGAGCCATATGGCGAACTGGATGAATCGCGTGCTGGGGGTGACGCCGACGGAGATCGCGCGGGCGGGGGCGCGGGGTGGGTTGAGGCTCGCTTCCGGCGGTGAGGACCGTTGATCGACCGTCACGCGAGACCGGTTCTCCGTGCAGGACGCCGAGACGAGTCTACTCCCCGTCAGGCGTAGGACTGCTCCAGCTTGGCCAGCAACACCAGGTTAGTCTCCGGTCCAGGACGGTTGTCCAGCGGCCTGTTGGAGAAGTGCCGGGTCCTGCCACGCAGCGGACATCGTCGACCATCTCCAAAGCCGTCATCCGTTCCTGTCCGGGGCATCCGTCCGTGCGCGCCACGTTGGCGGCGAGCGCCGACAATCGCTTCACCTTCATTCCCCAGGAGCGAATCGTGTTCGTGATTTTCGGAGCATCAGGCAACGTCGGCTTGTCGACCGTGACGACCCTGCGCTACGCAGGCCACCCCGTGCGCGCGGTGCTGCGCGACCCACGCCGGCGCGATCGCTTCGCGCAACTCGGCTGCGACGTCGCGATCGCCGACCTGACCGACGCACGCTCGGTCGCCGCGGCGATCGACGGCGCGCAAGCCGTGCAGATGCTGTGTCCGGTGCCCGTTGCCGACAGCGACCCGGCCGCGACGATGGAGCGGACGATCGACATCGTGACCGGCGCGCTCGCCGCGAATCCGCCGCCGGTGCTGCTCGCGCTGTCGGACTACGGCGCGGAACGCGACGGCAACACAGGCATCACGCGGCTCTTTCATCGTCTTGAAGAAAGCCTGAAGGCGGTGCCGGCGCAGCTCACGCTATTGCGCTCGGCCGAGCATCTGCAGAACTGGACGCGCATCCTGCCGGTCGCGCTCGCAACCGGCACGCTGCCGAGTTTTCATCATCCGCTCGACAAGATGTTTCCGACGGTCTGGGCGCCCGATGTGGGTGTTGCAGCGGCGCGGTTGCTGCTCGATCGGACTGAATTCGGTAACGGGCCGCGTATTGTCAGCATCGAAGGACCGCAGCGCGTGAGCGTGCGGGACATCGCGGAGATGCTCGGCGTGGCGGCTGATCGCCAGATCGTCGCGCGTGAACTGCCGCGCGATGCATGGACTGCGACGCTGTTACGCGCAGGGCTCAGCGAGCGTCATGCGCAACTGATCGTTGATTTGTACGACGTGCACAACGCGGGGCAGATCGATGTGGAGGACGGCGTGTCGGAGCGTGTGTATGGCGTGACGGCACCGGAGGAGGCGCTCGCTGTGCTGGTGCGCGAGCAGGCGGCGTCGGTGTGATGCGAGTAGCAGCTATCCGGGGTTGATGTTGATGGACCGGGTTGGCAAGTTACGAAACCCGGTCTGGACTTCAGGGCGCACTTTAACCGTGCCCCGAAGTCCTGCGTTTCAACCACATGCGCCCGGGCGGCTCGAAGTAGGTACCGAATCGCACGAGTCCGGCCTTCTTCAGATGGCACGTCATTTCAAAACTCACCAGCACGCCAGGATCGTCGTTTTCGAGGATGTCGACGTCGATGGAGCGGATGCGCGGCTCATATTTCAGGAGCGTCGCCTCCATCTGCTGCTTGAGCATGTGGGCTGACGCGGGCAGCGCCTTGTAGATGTTCGTCAGATCCGGCAGACCATAGTCCGGCAGGTGTTTCAGCGCGCCGGCACGCGAGTTCAGGATGCGCTGCACATTTTGCTGGATGCTCATGCACTCGAGTGTCCGGTCGTCGTAAGTATCGAGCGGCTCACCACTGATCTGACCGAGCAGCGTGTCATGGAGAGAGGGGCGCGCCTGCATGATCCTGGCCTCCCGTTACGCGGTAGCGGGTGTCGGTTCCGTCGTGCCCACCGCGACGTTGCTCCGATCGACGAAATCGATCGTTAGGTTCCCCTCGGCCGAACTCGACAGCACGATCTTTTCGGGTGGGGCACCGGTGGCCATGCGCGCAAGCAGTTCGCGCGACACGCTCGGCAGGATTCGCTGATTGAGGAACGCATCGACGTTGCGCGCACCGGACTCGCGCGCGAGACAAAGCTCGGCCATCGCGTCGATCAACGACTCGTCGCACGCCAGCTCGACGTCGTGTTGCCGGCGCAGGCGATCGGCGACCTTCGACAGCTTGAGCCGCACGATCGACGCGAGTGCGGCGGCGTCGAGCGGCCGATAGACGAGCGACTGGAAGCGCGCGAGCAGGGCCGGCTGGAAGTGCGCCGCAAGCTGCGGGTGGATCGACTCGAGCAACGCCGCCTGAGCAATCTCCGGATCGTCGGCGGTCATCTCGTCAATCCGTGCGCTGCCGAGATTGGACGTCATCAGGATCACGCAATTGCGGAAGTCGATCTCGCGCCCTTCGCCGTCGCGCATCATGCCGCGGTCGAACACCTGATAGAACATGTCGAGCACGTCGCGGTGGGCCTTTTCGACTTCATCGAGCAGCACGACACCGTACGGCCGCTGCCGCACGGCTTCGGTCAGGATGCCTCCGCGGCCGTAGCCGACATAACCGGGCGGCGAACCTTTAAGTTGCGACACCGTGTGTGCTTCCTGATATTCCGACATGTTGATCGTCGTGAGCGCGGCCTCGCCGCCGAACAGCAGGTCGGCCAGGGCCAGCGCCGTTTCGGTCTTGCCGACACCCGATGGTCCTGCGAGCAGAAAGACACCGAGTGGCGCATGTTCATTCTTGAGGCCTGCCTTCGCGGTGCGCAGGCTCTCGGCGAGCGCAGCCAGCGCGTCGTCTTGTGCGACCACGCGCCGGGCCAGCTGCTGTTCGAGATTCAGCAGGCTCAGCAGTTCGTCTTCGACGAGATTGCCGACCGGCACACCCGTCCATTCCGCAACGACACGTGCGATGGCTGCCGCATCGACATCGACAGAGATCAACGGCGCCTTGCCTTGCCGGTCGGCCAGTCGGCGTTTGATATCGTCGAGCGGGCCGTGGCTGGCCGCCGAGCGGTCTTCGGCGATTTCGGCGCGATACTGGTGAACGAGGCGGACCAGCTCGAGTTCGGTGACATGGCGCGCCTGCAAGCCCGTCAGGATGTTCCGCGCCTCGGACAGTGCGCTCTCCAGCGCCGCGCGCCGAGGCGCAGCGTCGTCGATACCGGCCTGCGCGTCCGCGTCGAGCGTCGCCTGTTCGAGTTCGAGAGCGGAGACCGCGGCGCGCGCGCGCTGCAGTTCCGCGGGCGGCGATTCGAGTCCCATTCGCACCCGCGCGGCAGCGGTATCGATCAGGTCGACTGCCTTGTCCGGCAGTTGCCGCGCGGGGATATAGCGTCGCGAGAGTTTCACCGCCGCGATGAGCGCGTCATCCCGAATGTGCACGTTGTGATATTCCGCATAGCGACTCTTCAGGCCTCGCAACATCAGGCACGCCGCATCGTCGTCGGGTTCGCCGACCTTGATGATCTGGAAGCGGCGCTCGAGCGCGGCGTCGCGCTCGAAGAATTCCTTGTACTCCGACCAGGTAGTTGCCGCGATCGTACGCAGTTCGCCACGTGCGAGCGCCGGCTTGAGCAGGTTGGCAGCATCGGCGCCGCCGGCGGCGTTGCCCGCTCCGATCAATATGTGCGCCTCGTCGATGAAGAGCAGGATCGGCTCGGGCGAAGACTGGACCTCGTCGATGACGTTCTTCAAGCGTTGCTCGAACTCCCCCTTCACGCCGGCGCCGGCCTGCAGCAGGCCCAAATCGAGTGTCAGGATGCGCACGTCACGAATCACGTTCGGGACGCTTTCCTCGGCGACGCGCAGCGCGAGGCCTTCGACGAGCGCGGTCTTGCCGACGCCCGGTTCGCCGACGAGAATCGGATTGTTCTTGCGCCGACGCGCGAGCACGTCGACCATCTGCTGGATTTCACGATCGCGGCCGAACACCGGATCGATGGTGCCGCGTCGAGCCTTGTCGGTCAGGTCGATCGTGAAGCGGGAAAGGGCGTCGCCGTCGATGGTTTGCCGGGGCGCGAGCGTTGCTGCCACGACGGGCGGGGCCGATGCTGGCGTCTGATCGGCTACGGGAGCGATCGGATGGTCACCCGCTCCGGCTTCGATATCCTCCGGACGCAAGCTTTCGCACGAACGATGGGCAAGGCGCGGCAGGACGCGCTGGATCTGCGTGCTGCTGACGGACAGCAGAGGCCAGGCGTTCTCTGCACGCAATACATGGGGACGATCGACGATCGCCTGCAGCAGATCGCCGGACCTGATGGCCGCGTCGTCGGTGTTGGACGCTGCACGGAGCCATGCGTCTTGCAGCATGGTTGCCAGTTGCGGAGAGAGGGCCGGCTTGCCCCGAAGGTTGCGCGGAAGATGCTCGATCGAGGCGAGCAGCGCATCCCAGACGGTGTCGATGTCGATACCGTAATGCCCCAGAATTGCAGGGATGTCTCCGTCACCGGCTTCGATCAGTTTCAGCAGCCAGTGCTCGACGGTGATCTCGTCCGCGAGACGCGTCTGGCATAAGCTCACGGCCGCTTCGAGCGCCTTCGCGCAGTGCGGATTGAGTCGACGGAGCAGGTGGGTCGTGTCGCGCGGAATCATGTCGAGGTCTGAAGAAGGAAGGGGCGAGGCACAGTCATGGACCGAACTCGGTCTCGAGGACAGGAAGGGCAGCCTGAATCGGCCAGGCTGTCAAAGGAACCGCGCGAGGAGCCGGCGGTTCGACCATCGATCGGGATCAGGACCGCTCGTTCCAGGTGTCCTTGTGGATAATGTTGCCGTCCTTGTACGACCAGGTGATCGTTTCGTAGCGAAGCTCCACGTTTTCGAGGTGGTTGTGCTTCTCGTAGTCCGGGTTCTTGATGTCATGCATGACCGGATTTACGGCGACGATCTTCACGTTGTCGAGCTTCGTGTTGAAGTACTCCTTCTCCTTGCCCGCGTCGTCGATCTTGTACCACTTGATCTCGACAGACTTGAGCGTCTGGCCGCTCGTCACGGCCTTGTACAGGTACGGCGTCGAGGCGTCGGTTTCCTTCGTCAACGTGATCGGCTTGTGGACGCGCGTGCCCGTCAGCTTGCCGGTGTTGCCGTCGGTCGGGATATGCACGCCGTGGTCGAACGCGACGAGTTCGACGCTGCCTTCGCGGTCCTGAACCGTCACCGAACCCTTGATGTCGGCGCCGCCGTCGTCCTTGAGCCACATATAAGCCGGAATTGCCATTGCCTTACTCCTTTTTATTTCACTGTACGCACTACTAAACTAGCCAGGAGCGCGCCCCTGAGCTTGAGAATCCCGAAGCGAGTTGCTTTGGGGGCTAAACCTGGATCGCTACTTTCCCGTGTCCGGTACCAGGGTAATTTCCACGCGACGGTTTCGTGCGCGACCGTCGGGTGTGTCGTTGCTCGAAAGCGGGCGCGTCATGCCGTAGCCTTGAATCGCGAACCGGGTCGCAGAAATGCCGGATGCGTCGACCAGCCAGTCGCGCACGGCTTCCGCGCGCGCGGTTGACAGCTTCAGGTTGCTGTCCGGATTGCCCACGTTGTCGGTGTAGCCCGCGACGAGGATGCGTTTATCGGGATGCGCGTTGATCATGTCGAGTGCGCCGACCATGGCACGGTTCGACCCCGGCTTCAGCAGTGCCTTGCCGCTGTCGAACAGTGACATGCTGTCGAGCGAGACGACGGCAGGCGGGGGCGGAGGCGGCTCGTAAGATGCGATCGCGTTGTTCAGCACCGGCATCAGCTGCGCGCCCCGATACATGCCGAACGACAAGCGCAGCGGAACACCGGTGCGTGCGTAGCGGTCGAGTTGATCCCGATCGGCCACGAGCGCGCGTAGCGCGTCTCGCTTCGCGGCGTCATGCTTTGCCGGAATCGTCGAATAGCGGCCGAGATCGGCGGCGATACGATCCAGCAGCGCTTCGTTGTTCCTGGCTGCGCCCCAGAAGGCAACGGCGGCGGCGCAGGCGAGCAGCGCGAATGCATGGCCCACGGAGGCCTGACGAGGAGACATCCAGTATCGCCGCGGCATCGCTTC
Organism: Burkholderia sp. Bp9031; assembly: GCF_003857965.1. NCBI lineage: Bacteria > Pseudomonadati > Pseudomonadota > Betaproteobacteria > Burkholderiales > Burkholderiaceae > Burkholderia > Burkholderia sp. Bp9031. Next base: position 133,122 of record NZ_QTPW01000012.1, on the reverse strand, counting down.
GATCAGCGACTGCGGGAGCGGCCAAGGCGTCGGCGAGGCGGCGGAGACCGTACGTGCCACGCACGTCTGCATTTCGACATCGCGTTCCCACAGGTTTCCGGACGCACTTGCCGGACCGCAGTCGATCCAGCCGGCGCCGAACTGCGCCCATGGCGCCGCCGGCAGTCGTCGGTCCGTCAGTGCGCCGAAAACGACGCGCTGCGTCCAGCCGACGATGGAGGCCAGTGAGGCGGCGCGTGTTGCGGCGATGCGATCGCCGGCCGCGCGTTGAACCTCGTTTTCCGCTGCGCGGACCACGGATTCGAAACGTTCGCCACCCGCCAGGCGCGTGGCCGACGACACGCCGTACCACGCCGGCGTCGAGAGGTCGACAGGGCCGGTGGTAAGCCGCTGGTAGACCGCGACGTAGCCGGGTAGTCGCGTACCCAGCATGCGGGCGGCATCGGCGACGGCCTGCCGTACGGCACGCAAGTTCTGCGTCAGCGTGTCGGTTTCCGCGTGCAGCGCAGGCGCGACGGACAGCACGACGCCGTCCGGCGCCCGCCCGTCGCGCCACTGCCTGACCGCAACGGCCAGGCGCGGCAGCTCCTGTGGGCGATCGACGCGCAGCCAGATGCCGCCGTCGCCGAGGTGCACGTGTTGGGCCTCTCCCGCACGGTCGAACAGTGCGGGCAGACCATCGCCGGTCACCAGCACGAGCGGCATGCGCGTGCGCAACTTGACCGGAATGTCAGCCGTCGCCGCGCCCAGCGCGGTCAGCAGATGCGCGCTCTGGCTACGCGCGCGGCCAAGCCTGCACGTACACCACACCATTAGCGCGAGCGCGACAATCCCGGCGATGGCGGAAAGTGTCCAGGCGACGCCGGAACCGAGTGGAAGCACCAGCCAGATCACGGCGAGCACCAGCACAGTTGCGAATGCGACCATGAACCGGGATGGATACCCGAGCCCTTCGTGGCCACGATCGGGCGGCCGTTTCGATTCTGCAGAGAGAGCAGGCAGGTCGGATTTCACGGGCGAATGGCCTTTGTCGCCACAAGGTGTGCGAGCTGCCCGTCGAGTATGGTCGACCAGACGCCCCATACGATCGTGGCGGCGATGCACGCGAGTCCGGCGATCGCCCATGGAGACAGCCGGTGGAACCAGTCGGACACGCGCCGTTCGACGCGATCCGCGATGAATGGCCGATCCGGGGCAGGGCGCAGCGCTTCCAGTCTGGCGTTCAACGACGCGATCAGCGCAGCCCGCTTGGCTTCACCGTCACGGGCGTACCGGCCCACGAATCCCATCCCGAGGATGGCCGAGTAGCACTCGAGCAACGCGACGGGCGGCGCTGGTTCGCGCATGCGCGCGTCGATCCGCTCGAATACGCGTTCACCGGCTTCGTGCAGGTTGAACTGCTCCACCTGCAGCGGCTCGCGCTCCCATGCGGCCCGGGATTCGCCGGGCAGGTGCCGCAGCGCTGCCTCGTCGAGCAGCCCGCACTGCGCAATCAGTACCTCGTTGCGCACGTCGTCCGGAAAGCCCCGGTGCTGCAGGGCACTCGAGAACTGTTCGACAAGCTGCTTGCACCGGATCCGCAATGCGACCGCGTCCTGAGCCCGTCCGCCAGAGGCGAGCGTCGTCACAAGCAGTGCGGTGTCGCGCAGCAGATCGCGCATCCCGTCGCCGGGCGGGCTGATGGCGCCCGTCGCGTTCGGCATCAGCGCCGTGTCGTTTCGGTTGGAAGTCAGGGCATTCATGAATGCAACACGGCGTAAAGTTCGAGCGAGGCGTCGGGTACCGACGCGGGCAGGTAGATCTGGCAGGCTCGCGCGGCGAGCATCTTCGCGTGCACGGCACTGGACGCGTCCAGTGCGAAATACTGATTGTCCAGACGCACGGGGATCGCGCCCGGCACGCGCTGGACGGCCTTGAGCGGGACGCCCAGCAGAGCCGAATTGATGATGTGTTCGACATCGTCGGGAGCGCCGATCTTGCAAAGCCGTGGAAACTGTTCGACCAGCTCGAACGCGGGCATCGGCGCGTTGACCGACAGATACCAGTCGGCGGCATCCGCGACGATCCGTTCGTCGAGGAACTGGCCGGTCCAGGTGGTCGGCCCCTTGCGGGTGAGGCCGATCGACACGACCCGCGACGGAATGATGGCGTCGAGCAGATTGCGGATCAGCGATTCCAGTCTCGCGAACACCTCGTCGGCTCGCGCATGGTCGTACGCTGGAATGTCGGTGAGCTGCGCTTCGGTCGAGAACGTCATCAGTGCGCTCGTCAACTGCGCGAGTATCGTGTACAGATGCTCGGGAGGGCGACCCGGATGCGCGGCGAACAGTCGCAACTGCGGCCAGGCCGCGTGGATGCAATGCAGCAGCCAGAAGAGTTGCACGTCGGCCACGCCGTATTCCGCGACCTCGGCGATGCGTTCGCTACGACGCGTACCGAGCGCGAGCGTCTTGGCGTGCAGGATGTCTGCCAGACGATTGATCCGCTCGATGTGCAGTGCATGGCCGCCGAGCGTGAGGCACGGCGGCACGAATTGTCGATCGACCTGGAACTGGCCGCCAGATCCGCGCGTCAGTCGCGCGATCGCACAGACCGTGTCGTCGGCGTGCGACTCGAAGTCGAAAACCAGCCGCACTGCACGCCGTTCGACGGCGATTTCGGCGTCGCCGGTTCCGTTCAGGTCCGCGACCTTGACGAATTCACGGTAAGCGCGCCGTGGGCGAGCGAGCGACGTTTCGTCGAAACGGCAGTTGCTGCCATTCGCATCCGGCAACGCGAGCGCTGCGAACACAACGACGCTCTGCATGTCCGCTGGCACGCCTTGCGTCAGATCGCGCGCAGACGGGAGTGTATCGGCGACGGTCGTATCGATCGGCGTGCCGTCCGGAAAACACAGCCTCAGGCGGGCGAGTTTCAGGCGCCCTGTCGACAGCGCTTCTTCGTCGATCTCTACTCCAAGCGTTCCCCACGGCTGCGCCATAGCCGCGCAGGCGTACTGACGTAGCGCAAATTCAGCCCATCTATCCTGTTGCTGAAAATGCTGCTGCGTCAGGATGAGGCCCTCGTGCCATAGCGGCTTCGCGATTCGCATGGTCTCTCGTGTGGTGTGTCTGTTCGTTATTCGGTTCAAGGGCGTAACCTATACACGACATCTTTCGCAATGCACAACCAATTTCTGAAAGTCAAAGTAGTTTGGTTTACTAATGACAAACATTGGAAATGTGAACAAATGAGACGATTGGTTGGGAGATTATTTTTGGGATATATGGTTTTTCTGACGGATTTGCGTGTCACTGGAAAGGGTGGCGTGTGAGCAGGGGGAAGTCAGGGGTGGCCCGTCTGATAAGGGATATTGGCGGTAGTGGATGAATTTAAATAGTGTCTTTAAGGGTTGAGGTGTCATTTATCTCGAAAATATTCGGTGTCTTTTCAATTTGTTAATTGTTTCAAGATGTTTGCGATTTTTTGCATTTGGTGATTGTGGTTTTTGAGCGACGCGCTTTGACTGTATAAGCGTTTGCCGTGTATAAGTCCCATGCGATTCAGTCATACGAGCGGAGGCCATGCGATGAAATATCGATCGAGACATGCTGCGCATTGAATCCCATGCGTGATGTATCGACGAGATGATCGTGTCGAATGCGCCGTGCTCCTGTCCAACGCTTGACCATCACTAAATAAGGATTGCAAATGGATAGCTTCCAGAGGGAAATTCCAAAGAGCCGTGTCTCGATTACGCTGGATTTGCATACGGGCGGGGCCCAGAAGAAGGTCGAGTTGCCGTTGAAGCTGCTCGTCGCGGGCGACTTCAGCGCGGGCCGTGAACAGGCGCCGCTGGCTGAACGCAAGAAGGTCAATATCGACAAGAACAACTTCGATGCAGTCCTGGCCGACTACGCGCCGGATCTCAAGATTGCTGCGGAGAACACCCTGACCGGCGACGGCTCGGAACTGCCCGTCAATCTCTCGTTCCGCTCGATGAAGGATTTCGAGCCCGAGCAGGTTGCTCGCCAGATTCCCGAGCTGCAAGCGATGCTGGCGATGCGCAATCTGTTGCGCGACCTCAAGTCGAATCTGCTCGACAACGTCATGTTCCGCCGTGAGTTCGAGAAGATCCTGAAGGACCAGCGCCTCTCCGACAAGCTGCGTGGCGAACTGGGGCAAATCGCGACGGCCACCCTGCAACAGGAAGGCCGTGCGTGAGCGCGGCCGGCCCAAGACGGCCGTCACCACCTCCCGCAACCAGGCAGCCATACCAAACGTGACTGAGAGACACATGAACCAGAATGAATCGCGCCAGGGCGCTACGGAAACGATGGTGCTCGAAAACGACAGCGTCTACGCCACGCTGTGCAACAAGATCAACCTGAAGCCGGTCGCCGAGGCGCGGCCGCTGGAAGCATTCCGCGACAACGACGCATTGTCGGAGGCATCGGCCGACGAACGGGTCGCGCGCGGCATGGACGCGCTGCTCAACCTGATCGCGAAGGAAAGCAAGCCGGTCGACCGGCTCGACAAGTCGCTGCTCGATTTTTACATCGGGCAGCTTGACCGGCAGATCGGCCGCCAGCTCGACGCGGTCATGCATGCTCCGGATTTCCAGGCGCTCGAAGGTCGCTGGCGAGGCCTGAAGATGCTCGTGTCGCGCACGGACTTCCGCAAGAACGCTCGAATCGAGGTGCTGGATGTATCGAAGGAGGCGTTAGCGTCGTGGGACAAGCAATGGGCGAAATCCGATCTCCAGCCATTGAAAGCCGAGGTTGCGCACGATCCGCCCGATTTGATGGCCTTCGACGCGTGGCTGGATCGAATCAACCAGACGCGTGATCAGGAAGCGCGCCTGCTCGTCTTCGTGCGGTTGAATCCGGTTCTTCAGGCGCTTCCGCCGGACGGGAGCGCGGAAGCCGGTGTCGCGCTACTCGTGGTGCCGGAACCAATGCAGCGTCGATTCAAGATCGACTCGATTGCAAGGCTGCATCGGCCAAATGACACCGACAACTGTCCGTCGGATGTTGCCCTTGCACGCACATTGCGCTGGGGGCGCATGGAACCCTCTGCTTTGAGTCGTATTTGGCAGTGCGCCCTTGACCCAGCCGCGACAAACGCAGTGACAGCCGCAGCGGTCAAGGCGGGTATCGCCGCGAAGGTGGCAAACATCGATTACATGGTGGGGCACGCAGGTGAAGTCGCGTCCTGGCTTGGCGCAGCGTGCGCAGCCAAGGCGGTTGCTCGGGATGGCACGCCCCAGCTTCTGGCAACGACCGGCAAGACGGGGGTTTGCTTCTCTGTTTTGCGGAATGGCGATCCGCAATGACCGAGGCCCGAGCGGGTCTCTGTCTCTACATCCTCACATAGCCGCGCAGTGCACAACTTATCTCTGAATTGGGGAGGGCAGATCATGGTCAGGCGGTACGACATTCTGAAAGGCGACAAGACAACATCGAATGGCATTGTCCTGGGCGGCGATTCGAACGACAGAATCGGGAATCGCGAACAGGCTTACGAGCGTGATGATGTCTGGTGTCCCGCATGTGATACGACGGGGCATATCGTATGCGACGGCCCTCGCTTCTCGATGAAGGGCCCTGACGGCAGAGAAGGCGCCCTGAGCGATGATCTGTGCGTATGCAAGTGCGATCCACTGCCGCGCTTGCTTCCCTCGCAATACGCCTCCTATGTCGATGTCTGAGCGTAAGCGTCCTAACCGATCGAACATTGGCCAGGACCACTGCCAACGAAATGCGGAGCGGCATTCATCTGGTCAATCTCGATTCAATTTCTATTCAATATGCGCAAGTTCCGGATCGACACTCTAAGCATCGTCATAGCGGTTATCCTGCCTGGATTGCTGATCTGGTTCGCAGGCGATACCTGGGTGGGCCTGCAATCGGTCGAAAGGCGTGCGGGATGGATCGTCGTGCTTTGCATCGTATTCGTCGTGCTGTTCCTATGGAATAGCTTCGATTCGTCATCTCGCCCGGCGGTAGCAGCACGACGTCTTCTGCATTGGGTCAAGAAACAGACAAGCTCGTCATCCGAGCGGCGCGATACGGGAACCTCTGATGGCGGCACACGCGTTGCGGCTTTACGTAGCCGTCTTCGCGACCGCCACGGATGGCGCTGGCGCTATCGCGAACGATGGGTGCTCGTTGCCGGCGACGTACCGCTGGTGAAACGCCTGGCACCGGGTCTCGTCGACGCGGGATACCTGATCATCGGCGATACAGTCCTGCTGTACGCCAAGCAAACCCGCGACACGCTCGATCTCGAATGGCTCGACCAGATCCGCCGCCTACGCCGCCGTCGCCCGGTCGATGCAATCGTCGCAGTCACACGCAACCGCAATTCTGTCGATGCCCCGTTCGACACCGACAATCTTTCCCAGCGACTCGCACGCCACGCGCGCGCGCTGCGCTGGGCCGCGCCGGCCTATCTGCTCAATGTGACGGATTTCGGCAGCGAGGCGTCGAGTCCCGACGAGGCGATCGGCTTCACGTGGTCCAACGCACGCGTCAGCGCCGAGGCGATCGACGCGTCGCTGCAAGCCCTCACCGACAACCTGGCGGATGCCGGTGTCGTGCGCCTGACGAAGGACGCAGGCGATCGTTTTCCCGCCGAACTGTCGCAGCATATTTCGAACCTTGGGCGCGCACTGTCGGGCCTGGTGCTGCAAACCTCGCAGTCACGTATCCGGCGGCACGCAGTCCACGGCCTGCTGTTCGCACCGCTATTCAAGGAGCGGGAACTGACGCCGCCGCAGGCACCCGCCGGCGCGAGCGACGACGAACCGCCGGTCGGCCCGCGACACCGCACGATATGGCAAACCGTCGCCGAACACAGTCGCAAGATCCACGGCCGCCGCGTAGGTTTCTCGTTGTCGACCGCGGCCGCATGGTTCACAACCGGCCTGCTCGGTTGCTGGATCGCCGGCACGATGCTTTCCGGTTTCGTCAACCGTGCAACGATCCGGAGCACCGCAGACACGATCGCGACTCTCTCCACCGTGCAGGACCACACGCAGGTCTTGCAGGCCCTGAACACTCTGGATCGCCAGATCGACACGCTCGAAGTCCATCAGCGCGAAGGCGCGCCCTGGGCATCGCGATTCGGCCTGAATCGCGACGGCGCACTGCTCGACGCGTTGTGGCCGAGCTATGCCCTCGCGGCGAACCGCATCCTCGTCGCCCCGATTCGCGAGAAGCTCGAAGCGCGTCTGCAGCAGCTTGCAGCCCTGTCCGACGCTCAGATTGCCGACGGCGGCAACGCACAGATCCAGGCCGCCTACGACACGCTCAAGGCTTACCTGATGCTCGCGAAGCCGGAGCGTGCCGTGGCTGCCTTTCTGACGCCGCAGCTTGCCGCGACGGCCGTACCCGCACGTCCGTCCAATTCGTCCTTGTCGCCGGGCGCCTGGGAAGACCTGCGTCTGCACGCCATCGCGTTCTTCGCAAACCATCTCGGCCAGGCCCCCGCTTCGAATGCTGCCGCGTTCGCGATCACACCGGACGGCAACCTGATTGCGTCAGCCCGCCAAACGGTGATTGGTGTGCGGGGCATCCAGAACTCCAGGGATGCGCTCTACCAGCAGATCATCGATGAGGCGACCCCGAAGTATCCGCCGGTCTCTCTCGCGACGCTGCTCGGCGACACGACGAGTCGAGGCCTGTTCAATACGACCGCGACCGTTCCCGGCGTTTTCACGCGTGCGGCCTGGGAGGAGCGGATCTCGAAGGCGATCGACGACGTCAGCGCACAGCGTGACGTGTCGGGCGACTGGGTGCTGCGCCCGGAAGGCAGTCCCCGTGGAGAATCTGACACCAACGCCAGCAACCCGCCCCCGTCGACATTGAAAGCCGAATTGCGTCAGCGCTACTTCGATGACTACGCGCGCACGTGGGCCCTGTTCCTGAACAGCGTGCGCTGGCAATCCGCGCCAACGCTGTCAGCTACGGCCGACCAGCTGACGCTGTTGGGCGACTCGCAACGTTCGCCGCTCGTTGCACTGATGAACGCGATCGTCTACCAGGCAGGCGCGGGCGCGAATGCGCAGTCGCTCTCCGCGAGTCTGATCAACAAGGCGCAACAACTGGTCGGCGCCGACGAGAAGGATCCGTCGAAGCAGGCTCAGCCGCAGCTTGCGCCGCTTGCGTCAGCCTTTGGCCCGATCCTGCGCCTGACCGGTAGCGATCTGGTGTCCGGCGCGCCGGCCAACGGCAAGGCCGCCGCTCAACTGGCCGCGACCGGCGACCTCAGTCTCGCACGCTATCTCGAGCGGGTCACGGCGATGCGTCTGAAGGCATCGCAGATCGTCTCCGGTGCCGATCCGGACGCGATCGCGCGGCTGGCCGCTCAGTCGGTTCTGCAGGGCAAGACGTCCGATATCTCGGATAGCCGCGACTACGCGAGCCGTGTGGCCGCGAGCCTGGGCGAACGGTGGGCAGGCTTCGGTGCGCTGTTTCGGGCACCGTTCGATCAGGCGTGGCAGGTCGTCGTGCAGCCTGCCGCGTCGAGCCTGAACGAAATCTGGCGGATGGCGATCCTGGCCGACTGGAACAAGTCGTTCGGCGGCCGATATCCGTTCTCGGACGCCGACAACGACGCGTCGCTGCCCGAGATGGCGCGCTTCATGCGGCCCGACAATGGCGTGATCGCCCAGTTCGTTGCAACGCAGCTCGCCGGCGTGATTGAGCGGCAGGGCGACCGGTGGGTCGTCGCGCAAGGGGCCGACCAAGGCGCGCTTACGATCGATCCGGTTTTCCTGAGCGGCCTGAACAAGCTCACGCGGCTCTCGACCGTGCTGTTTCCGTCCGGAGATGCGCGTGTGCGATACGAAATGCAGGCAGTGCCGACGCCGGGCGTCACTGACATGAAATTCGTGCTCTCCGGGCGCGAACTGCGCTATTTCAACCAAAAGCAGGAATGGGTGCCGTTCGAGTGGCCGGGCCAGTCGCTCGAGAACCTGTCGCATATCGAATGGCAGACGGAGAAGGGCGGGTTGCGCACGGCGCTCGACGCGCAGGGGCGCTTCGGCCTGATCCGGTTGCTGGAGCGTGCGAAGGTCGCGCAGCAGGACAACGCACGTTACTTGCTGACCTGGATGCCGGACACGAGCCAGGGCATTCCGCTGAAGGTGCAATTGCGCAGCGAGGCGGGCGCCGGGCCGCTCGACGTACTCCAGTTGCGCAACTTTGCGCTGCCGGCGCGGATTTTCGTGACCGGGGCGGCGAGTACCGGGGCGAAGGTGTCGACGGCCAGTCCGCCGCCGTTGCCTGCCGCGGCAATCGCAGCGGCAAAGCACGCGGCGGTGCCGCTGCCGCCGGGGCTTCCGGGTGCGACGTCGTTGCAGGATGAGCCACTGCCGGCGACGCCGAACCCGGCGCCTCGTCGAACTGCCGCGGCGGACTCGCCTCGGGCAGACGTGCAGCCCGCTACGTCCGGCATGAAGTCGCCCAGGGCCAATCCGGGGATGACAGTGTCGTCGCTGGCGACGACTGCGATATCCGCCGACGCATCCGCCAAACCGTTCGGACACGCCCTTCGGTTGCTGGGCGACGCATTTGCGTTTTGAGACCTGCCATGACACTTGCCAATTTCGTCAAGACACTCGTCGGCGGTCCACGCATCGATTCGCTGCAGGAAGCGCGCCGCAATACCTGGGCGGCATGGCTTGCCCCGATACCGGGGGAGCACGCGTATGGCCGCGATCCCGGCTACGAGGATGCATTCTTCGAACTGAAGGACGAAGCGACAAAGCTGTCCGGAATCGACGACGGATTGATCATCCGCGCATGCGAACAGCTTCTCAAGGAAACCGGAAAGGATCTGCGTCTGGTCGGTTACTACGCATTTGCGCGGCTGCGTCAGGATGGTCCCGCCGGGTTCGCCGACGGACTTGAGCTGGCCGCTTCACTGGTCGACCGGTTCGGCGAGACCTTGCTGCCTGCCCGGGCTGAGGCAAAGCGGGCGGCGCTGGAAATGCTGTCGACCGCGCGAATGATCGAGACGCTGGACAGTCGCGGAGACTTCGCCCCCGTGGATCTCGAGCGCGCGATGGCGGCGCTCGACGTGCTCGTCACCCGCACGGCTGCGTGGCCCGATGCCGCCCGTCCGAGCCTGCATCCGCTTGCGTCCCGCTTCGGGAACAAGGATGAACCGGTGCGCAACGTGAGCCCGGACATGGCGATGCCGCAGATGTCCGCTTCGACTAGCGTATCGAGCGGATCGATCGCATCGGCGCGCGATCTGCTCGATCAGGCCCGCGCGATGTCGGCATGGCTGCGCGATCAGGAAAATGGCTATTTGCCGTCAGTGCGTATCGCACGCAGCGTTCGGTGGGACACCTTGCACGATGTGCCGCCGTCGGATGCCGCGTTGCACACGCGCCTGACACCGCCGCGCGCCGAGTTGCGCCAGCAGATGAAGCGGCTCGTGCTGCAGAAGCAGTGGCACGAACTGCTCGAGCGCGTCGAAGGTGCGTTCATGGAAGGCGTGAATCATCTCTGGTTCGACCTGCAGTACTTCCAGCACGTCGCGCTCGATCACGTCGGCGCGCCCTACCACACGTGGAGCGAATTGCTGCGCGCGGACTTTGCGTTGTTTCTCGAGCGATTGCCGGGCGTCGAGCGGCTTTCGTTCAGCGACGGCACGCCATTCTCCGACGACACGACGCTCGAGTGGATCGCCCGGCACGCCGTCGTGCGCGACCTCGAAGCGGGCGAGACCGTTGCGCCGCTGCCCGTGTCCGCGGATAGCGAAAGCGATGCCGGCGACTGGCCGGAAATCGAGGCGCAGGCTCGCGAGCTGGTCGCGCGCGATGGCGTCGAGGCCGCGTTCGCATGGCTCGATGCACTGCCCGGCATGAAGACCGAGCGTCACCGCTTCCTGCAGCGGCTCGTGATGGCGCGCCTGGCCGATCATGCCGGTCGACCCGATACCGCCCTCGCGTTGCTGGTCGAACTCGACACATCGTCGCGCTCGCTGCCGGTGATGCGCTGGGAGCCCGCGCTGGCGTTCGAGGTCAAGCAGCAACTCGTGCGAGCGTTGAAGGCGACGAGCAACCGCAAGGATGCCGACAAACCGATGCTCGCGCGCCGCATCGGCGAACTGCAGGCGGAACTTACCGTGCTCGACCCGGCTCGAGCGCTGACTCTTTCGTAACGAGAATCCATGGCAAACGACGATCCCATCCTGCGCTACTACGAAGCGGAAATGCGCTATTTGCGCGAGTCCGGCAAGGAATTCGCGAAGGCGCATCCCGATCGCGCACGGCTGCTCAATCTCGACCGTGTCGGCGATCGCGATCCGTACGTCGAGCGACTGTTCGAGGGTTTCGCATTCCTGACCGGGCGCCTTCGGCAGAAGCTCGACGACGAGTTGCCGGAGCTGACGGAAGGGCTGGTCAGCCTGCTATGGCCACACTACTTGCGAATGATTCCCTCGTTGTCGGTCGTGGAACTCATCTCGCTGTCGGAAAAACTTCAGAAGACCGAAATCGTGCCGGCGGGCGTATCGATACGCTCCGCGCCGATCGTCGTACCGCCGCCCGCGGGCGCGGAAGGTTTGTCGCCGAAAACCGTGCAGTGCGTTTACCGGACCACGCAAGCGGTCGCGCTGCAACCGGTCACGGTGACGCATGCCGGGCCGGCCGTGCGTCACGATGGCCGCTCGGTGATCCGGCTCGGTTTCTCGCTTGGCGGGTCGGCGCGCCGGATGGAAACGGATCTGTCCCGGTTGCGCCTGCACCTGAACGCGGATTTGCCGACGGCGTTTGCGATGCACCTTGCCCTCACGCGCCAGGTCGACACGATCCACTTGCGCATTCCCGAGATCCGCGACGGCGAGGCGATGCCGCTCGCCGGTGTCACGATCGAGCCGGCCGGCTTCTCGACCGAGGAACGACTGTGGCCGAAGGCCGATGCGGCCTTCTCCGGCTATCAGTTGCTGCTCGAGTACTTCACGTTCCGCGAGAAATTCCTGTTTGTCGATCTTTGCGGACTGGACGTCACGAAGCTGCCCGAACGTACCACCCGGTTCGAGCTGGAGATTGTGCTGACGCAGACCTATCCGTCGGACCAGCGCTTCAGCGCGGAAAACGTGCGGCTATTCTGCACGCCCGTGATCAACCTGTTCGAACTGGACGCCGAGCCGATCGAGATCGATCACCACGAAACCGAATATCGTGTGGTGCCGGCTGGCCATCAAGGCGAGCATGTCGAAACGTATTCCGTCGACGCGATCGAGGCTTTCGACCACGAAACGGCCGAGCGATATGAATACGTGCCGTTTGCGACGTTCCGTCACCGCGGCGGCATGCTGCGCCACGAGGCGCCGGAGCGGTATTTCCATTCGCGCGTGCGCTCGGGTGCGGCCGGGTTGCACGAAACGTGGGTGGTGCTTGGTGGCCATGCATGGGAAACCATGGATGCACTGCCCGAGGAAAGCCTGTCGTTGCGCGTGACCGGCACGAACGGAATGCTGCCACGCAAGGGGCTACGGGAAGCCAGTCTCGACGAAATCGCGACCAGTTCGCAGAACATTGCCGGGGTGCGCAATCTCGTCTCGCCGACGCTGCCGCTGTATCCACCGACGGAAGACCGGTTCCAGTGGCGCGTACTGTCGCATCTGGCGCCGAATTTCCTGTCGATGATGGACGCGGAAGTGCTGCGCGGGGCGCTCGCGCTCTACGACTGGACGAACGACGAGCTGAACCGTCGACGGCTCGCGGGCATCCTGTGGGTGTCACAGGCGCTGATCGAGGAGGTGTCGGGCGGTTCGGTCGAGCGGGGCGTGCTGATCGAGGTCACGCTCGACAGCCATGCGTTCGCCGGGGACGGTGACGTGATGCTGTTCGGCGAGCTTCTGCATCGGTTCTTCGCGCTCTACGCGGACATCAACCTGTTCACGAAGCTCGCGATCGTCAGCATGCCGTCGCAGGCCCGGATCGAATGGCCACGCAGCAAGGCCGAGCGGGCGCCGCTATGAAGGCGCACGACTTCCCGAATCTCGATCCGCTGGTCGCCTCGCTTCTGGCGCGCGCACCGCGGATGAACTTCATGCAGCTTTGCCGGTTGCTCGAGGTGCGTTTTCCCGACCAGCCCGGCTTCGGCACACGGGATGCGCTCGATCATGAACCGGTGCGCTTCCGGCCGCGGCCGCGAATGGGCTTTCCGGCGAGTGAAATCGCGTCGGTCGAGTTTGACGATGGGTCGGACGCATTCGGGCCTGGATCGCCTCCGACCGTGCGCACGACTTTCATGGGGCTGTACGGCGTCGATGCGGCGATGCCTGCGCACATGATCGACGAAATCGTGCTGCGCGAGGAAGGGCACGAAGCCGTCGAGGCGTTCCTCGACCAGTTCAATCACCGGTATGTCACGTTGCTGTATCGCGCCTGGCGGAAGTATCGCTATCCCGAGCACTTCCGGCCTGGCGGCATCGACGCGCATTCGCGCAACCTGCTGTGTCTGGCCGGGTTCGGCTGGGGCGACAAGCCGAAGCGCGCCGGCCTGCCCGATTCGCGGATGCTGGCGCTGCTGGGACTGCTGATTCAGCGCACGCGCACGCCGGAAGGGCTCGCAGGTGTCGTTGCGCTGGCCATCCCGGGAGTTGAGGTCCGGGTCGACGAGTTCTGGCCGGTCGTGACGTCGACGGGGCGGCCGCGGCCGCTCACCGCGGCCGGGACTGCTGTCGGGAAAGCGGGAACCAGTCAACGTGGCGGGTTGGGCGGCGGTTACGTATTGGGAAAGCGGATGGCGTATCGAAGCCGGGCGGTACGGGTGACGTTGCGTCCCGCGGATGCTCGGCAGGCGCAGGACCTCTTGCCCGGTGCAGGGCTGCATCGCGATTTGATGGCCTTCGTGCAGCTATATGTCGGTGTCAAGGCGGACGTACACCTGCGTATGGAAGTGTCGTCGCGATACACGCTGGAGCCGGCGATTGGTCATGGAAACGCCGGGCCCGCGCCACGGCTCGGCTGGACCACCGTGCTGCCCGCTGACGAGGAACGTATCGTCAATATTGCGCTGGGCGTGTACGAGGCTTTTCCCGCGCCCGCGCCGAATCCCCACCTTACCGCATCGCATGCTTGACCAGGAATGACCCATGACCTTCAGATTTGTCGGTTCAGCCGTTGCATTCGTTTTGATGCTATCGGCTTGCGCTCTGCGTCGGGCCGACGACGCTTGACGCCAATACGCTCGTGACCGACACCATGTATTGCCGAGGAGTATCAATGTCCATTCGTTTCGCCATTTCAACCGTCTTGTCGGTCTTGCTGCTGTCTGCATGCGGCGCCTGGCAGTCCGTCTCGGACGCCTCGACGAGCGCGTATCGCTCGGTGTTCTTCAAGCAGGTCAAGGTGCTCAACGTCGATCTGTCTGCCCGGGAGGCGTTGAACCCCGACGACGCCGGTCGCGCGACATCGGTTGCGGTGCGCGTGTATCAGTTGAAAGATCGAAAAATGTTCGACGGCGCGTCCTACGAGGACCTGCTGAAGAATGACCGGACGGTGCTTGCGCAAGACCTGCAGACGAACCTTGCCGCCGTGTTGAACCCGGGAGCGTCGGCGAGCCTTTCACAGCCGATGCAGGCCGATACGAAATACGTCGCGATCGTGGCGTTCTACCGCAATCCGGGCAACGGTGACGGGTGGAAGTATGTGATCGAAAAGAAGAAGCTCGACGCGGACAAGCCGTTGAAACTCGAGCTTGTCGATCAGCTTTTGCTGGTCAGCGGCGCTCGTCGCGACACATCGAGGTAGTGGCTGACTGGCCGGTCGTCGTGACGATCCTCGAAATGCAAAGGACATCATCTGACCTGATCCGCGCACTGGGTGAACCGAATCGAGAGATCCGACGATCCCGTGCCCGAGCCGGCATTGCATCGAGTGTTTGAGTGCGGCGGAACTGTGCGCCTGCTCAATCCCCCCGACGCCCCCGCACCCTGCTCAACACCGCATACGCGACCGATCCGATCACGATCCCCCAGAACGCGGAGCCGAGCCCGAGCCAGGTCATCCCCGATGCGGTCGCGAGGAACGTGATCACCGATGCTTCGCGATGGTCCTCGTCCTCGAAGATCCCGTGCACGTTCGCGCCGATCGCACCGATCAGCGCGAGCCCCGCGAGGATCGCGACGAAGGCTTTCGGCAGCGAGAAGAACAGCGTGACGATGGTTCCCGCAAAGAGCCCGCCGATCAGGTAGATCACGCCGTTCGCGATGCCCGCGATGTAGCGTCGGTCGGAATCCTCGTGCGAGTCCTTGCCGGTGCAAAGCGCCGCGGTGATTGCCGCGACGACGATCGTGATCCCGCCGAAGCACGCGACGACGAGCGACATCACGCTGGTCGCGGTGATGATCGGCCGGGCGGGCGTGTGATAGCCCGACACGCGCAGGATCGTCATCCCCGGCAGGAACTGGCCGGTGAGGCTGACGACGACGAGCGGCAGCGCGAGGCTGAGCGTGGTGCCGAGCGTCCATTCCGGCGCGATGAAGATCGGCCGCGCGACGCTTGGCGACACGTTGCCGAGATGCGTCATGCCGAGCAGCGTCGCGAGCGCGGCACCCGTCAGCAGCACGAGCACGATGCTGTAGCGCGGCAGCAGGCGCTTGAAGATCACGTACGCCGCGATCATCCCGAACCCGAGCACCGGCTGCGCGGTCGCGGCGGAGAACGCGTGCATGCCGAACGGCAGCAGGATGCCGGCCATCATCCCGCAGGCGATGCCGCGCGGAATGTGGCGCACGAGCCGGTCGAAGTAGCCGGTGATGCCGATCACGAGGATGATCAGCGCGGCCGTGATGTACGCGCCGACGGCCTGGTTCAGCGTCAGCTGCGGAAAGAGGCCGACGAGCAGCGCGGTGCCGGGCGCCGACCACGCGGTCACGATCGGCACCTTCAGCTTCCAGCTCGCGAATAGCCCCGAGATGCCCGCGCCGATCGAGATCGCCCAGACCCACGACGTCACCATCGCGTTGGACGCATGCGCGGCCTGCGATGCCTGGAAGAAGATCGCGAGCGGGCCGGCGTAGGAAATCAGCACCGCGAGAAAGCCCGCGGTGATCGCGGAGACGGACCAGTCGTTGCCGATCGAGCGGATCGCGCCGGGCGAGGTGTTCGGTTGCATCGTCGTAGCGGAGTGCGGCGCGCGGCCGGGAGGCAGGGCCGGGGCGAATGATTGTTGGAAGCCCCGGACGAGCCGTCATTCTGGGCATTGCCGACGGAATTGGCAATTCGTCGACGCAGATCGGTGTTGTCGGCTTTTCGTAAGGAATGCGTGCTGCGTCGGCTATGCGCGTGCGTCGTGGGGAATCGGGCGGCTTCACGAGGAAGCGAGGTGCGATCGGGCGCTACGTACTGATCTGCAGATACCCGTCGACCGCAGCCACTTTCGCGCCGCTGCCGGTCGACAGCGACGCTGTACCCTGATCGAACGGATGCACGGGCGCATCGGTCGGCGTCCAGGCATGGCGCGTGAGCAGTTCGCGATATCCGCCGCGAATCACGAAGCCGCCGCATTTTTCCGCATACGCGTCGCGCCGCATCCGGTACGCGCGCGGCAGGTCGTACCACGGCAGCTTCGGCAGGTCGTGATGCACGAGGTGGTAGTTGTTGTTCAGGTACAGCAGCCGCATCGCGAAACCGGCTTCGTTGATCGCGATGCGCGCCTTCGGATGCCGTGCGGCACGATGCTCGAAGAGCGACCGGACCATCGCGAGCGACAGCGCCGGCCACGTGACCGCCAGCAGGTAGTACCACCACGGCACGCCGATCGCCCACTGCAGCCACGCGAGCACAGCGACCACGCAGGCCGCGTGCGTGATCCACATCCGCAGATAGCGGAAGTCGCCGCGCCGGAATGCGCCGAACGCGTTGGCGAACATCGCGGCGACGCTCGTCGGCGGCCCGACCACGAGACGTCCGACGAAGGTGGTGCGCGCAACCGTCAGCGCACGACGCCAGCTCGGCAACGGTGCCCACCGTTCGCGCGACACGTAGTTCGTTTCCGGGTCGACGCCGGGCACGGTCAGGTCCTCGTCGCGGTGATGGTCGAGGTGCGTGTCGCGATAGAGCGTGTACGGATACCAGATCGTCAACGGCGGATAGCCGAGCAGGCGGTTCACGAACGCGGAACGCGTCGGATGGCCGTGCAGCAGTTCATGCTGCAGCGACATGTGCCACGCGCCGAGCAGGATCAGCGGCGGCGTCGCGGCCGCGAGCGGCAGGCGCCCGGCGCGTACGAGCAGCAGCACGGCGAGCCAGCCGCCGTAGATCGCGACGACCAGCAGCCAGGTCGGCCATTCGGTGCGGGCAGTGAAGCGGGTGTCGAGCGCGGCGATCGCGTGTGCGTGGTCGACGTCGAAGTATTCGGCCATGGTGCTGGGGCGGGATGAAACGGGTGATGCGGGTAGCGGACGATCGCGCCGGTACGGGGCGCGATGCGATTGGCCGACATGCGTCGCGGCTTGCGGTCAGTCGCGAAAGCAGCATCCGACGAAATCGCGACACGGGAACGCTACCCGGGCCGCGTAGTCAGGCCAACCAAGCAATTCGCATTTGCTTATCGCTGCGCGGCCGATAAGCATTGACGTCCCCCGCCGCGCATCGGCTCCCACCGAAGCGCAAGCGAACGGGCTTTCTCGAAGGCACTTCCGATGCGTAGAATGCGCGCATGAGCCAATGGATCGCCGGACTGCCGATGTACAACGTGACGCCGCGCCACGCCGCACGGTGGCGTGCGTTGCTGCGTGATGCGCTCGATGCGTTCGCGCGCACCGGCGGGCCTGCCGGCGTCGTGCTGCTCGACGAGCCATTCGGCGATCTGCACACGCTGTGGCGGCGCGACGACCTGCTGTTGTCGCAAACGTGCGGTTATCCGTACCGGATGCTCGGATTGCGCGATGCCGTGCACCTGATCGCGACGCCGGCCTTCGATGCGCCGGGCTGCGACGGCGCGCGCTACAGCAGCGTGCTCGCCGTATCGGCGCGCGTGCATGCGGGCGGCGCGACGACGCTGGCTGCCTGTCGCGGGCTGCGCGCCGCGTTCAATGGTGCGGATTCGCACAGCGGGATGAACGCGTTCCGGCATGCGGTCGCGCCGTATGCGCCTGACGGACGTTTCTTCGGATCGGCCGTGTCGTTCGGCTCGCACCTGAACGTGCTGCGCGCACTGGCGTGCGGCGACGCCGATTGCGCGGCGCTCGACTGCGTGACGTTCGCATACGTGCGCGATGCGCTGCCCGAGCTGTTGAACGAGATCCGGATCATCGGCATGACGGCGTCGGCGCCGGGGTTGCCGCTGATTGCGTCGAAGGCGCTGGAAGGCGCGCGGGTGGAGGCGTTGCAGGATGCGCTCGATCACGCGGTCGCGCTCGATCCGGAACGGGCGGGTGTGCTGCGGCTGAAGGGATTCGAGCGCCTGCCGCCGGGCGCGTACGACACGATTGCCCGGTTTGCGGAGGACGCGGCCGCGCACGGGTATCCCGAGCTGGGGTAATGCGACGGCGCGGCTGCCGTGGCAGCCGCGCCGCTTGAGATCACTCCTCGTCCATCAACCGGACCTTGACCCGCTTGCCCTTGATCTTCCCCGCATTGAGCTTGCGCAGCGCGTCTCGCGCAACACCGCGTTCGATCGCGACATAGGTCGAGAACTCGGTCACGTTGATCTTGCCGATCTGCTTGCCGTCGAATCCCGCATCGCCGGTCAGCGCGCCGAGCACGTCGCCCGGGCGGATCTTGTCCTTGCGCCCGCCGAGGATCTGCAGCGTTTCCATCGGCGGCGTCAGCACGCCGTCGTCGGCCGGCTTCAATTCTGCGAGCGGATGCCATTCGACCTCGCGCTTCTGCGCCTGCTCGATCCCGCCGACGCGGCCCATCTCGTCCATGCTGGCGAGGCTCAGCGCCCAGCCGTCCTGATCCGCGCGGCCCGTGCGGCCGATGCGGTGCACGTGCACCTCGGGGTCCGGCGTCACGTCGACGTTGATCACCGCTTCGAGCTGCGCGATGTCGAGCCCGCGCGCGGCGACGTCGGTTGCCACCAGCACGGAGCAGCTGCGGTTCGCGAACTGGATCAGCACCTGGTCGCGCTCGCGCTGGTCGAGCTCGCCGTGCAGCGCGAGCGCGTGGAAGCCCTGCGCGTGCAGCACGTCGAGCAGGTCGCGGCACTGCTGCTTCGTGTTGCAGAACGCGATCGTGCTTACCGGCCGGTAGTGGTTCAGCAACTGGCCCACCGCATGCAGCCGCTCGTTTTCCGTCACTTCGTAGAAGCGCTGGCGGATCTTGCTGTTATCGTGGCGCTCCTCGAGCTTCACTTCCTTCGGGTTGCGCAGGAACTGCTGGCTCAGCTTCGCGATGCCGTCCGGATAGGTTGCCGAGAACAGCAGCGTCTGGCGCGTCGTCGGGCACATCCGCGCGACCTTCGCGATGTCGTCGAAGAAGCCCATGTCGAGCATCCGGTCGGCTTCGTCGAGCACGAGCGTGTTCAGCGCGTCGAGCTTCAGGTTGCCGCGGTCGAGGTGATCCATGATGCGGCCCGGCGTGCCGACGACGATATGCGCGCCGTGCTCGAGGCTCTGCGCCTGCGGGCGCATCGGCGTGCCGCCGCAGAGCGTCAGCACCTTCACGTTTTCCTCGGCGCGCGCGAGGCGGCGCACTTCCTGCGCGACCTGGTCGGCGAGCTCGCGGGTCGGGCACAGGACCATTGCCTGCACGTCGAAGCGGCGCGTATCGAGGCGCGAGAGCAGCGCGAGCGAGAACGCGGCGGTCTTGCCGCTGCCCGTCTTCGCCTGCGCGATCAGGTCGTGGCCGGCCAGTGCGATCGGCAGGCTCGCGGCCTGGATCGGCGTCATGTCGACGTAACCGAGCTGCGCGAGGTTCGCGAGCGCGGCGGGCGTCAGCTGCAGCGCGCTGAAGGGCGTGGCGGTCGGCTGGGTCATTCCAGGTCTCCGAGGTAAGGGCGGCCTTCCAACTGCTCGTAGACGACCGTGCCTTCGTCGTCTTCGAAGCGTTCGAGATAGTTGCGCGCGCCGCACAGCGGGCAGCGGAACAGCAGCCCCTGGCCTTCGTCCTTGATGACGACGTCGGACGTCTCCCACTGCGTGCCGCAGCTCTGGTTTCGGCAGGTAAACACGGTCTTTCTCCAGCTGAATTCGGTTGGTGGCGCGCCCGGCGGGCGCGGCAACGGCGTGCGGCGCTCGCGCGGCTCGGGCGCGGGCCGCACCGGCGGTCACGTGGACCGCGTCGATGCGGGTGGTGGATCGGATGGCGACGGCGTCGCGCGTGCCCGCAATTCTAGCGGATGCGGGCGGCAGCGGACGACCGGTAGCGGGCTATTGGCGGTGGGGCGGCCCGGCAAAGGCAACCGGCAGAGGCAACCGGCAGAGGCAACCGGCAGAGGCAACCCAGCGAAGGCAACCCGGCGAAGGCAACCCGGCGAAGGCAACCCAGCGAAGGCGCAGCCCGCCGGCGCTCGCGGCGCCGCCTGCATCGCCATGAAAAACGGCCGCCCCGGAGGGCGGCCGTGCGGTGCGGCGAAACGGGGCCGGACGCGTTACAGCGCCATGTCGGTCGATGCCTTCGCGGGGCGCGCCGGGGCAGCGCCGGTTGCCTGCGACGGCGCGTTCATGTCGATCTTCGGCGGCGGCGACAGCTGCAGCACGCCGCTCGTATAGGTCCATTCCTCGACGACCTTCACCGGGCTGTCGTTCAGCTTCGTGCCGTAGCTCGGCACGATCTGGCGGATCTTCTGCTGCCATTCGGGCGTCGCGACCTTATCCTTGAACACCTTCTGCATCAGGTTCAGCATGATCGGCGCGGCCGTCGATGCGCCCGGCGATGCGCCGAGCAGGCCCGCGATGCTGCCGTCCTGCGAGCTGACGATCTCGGTGCCGAGCTTCAGCACGCCACCCTTCTTCGGGTCGCGCTTGATGATCTGCACGCGCTGGCCGGCCTGCCACAGGCGCCAGTCTTCCTTCTTCGCGTCCGGGAAGTATTCCTTCAGCGCGTTGAAGCGGTCGTCGTCGGACAGCATCAGCTGGCCGGCCAGGTACTGGACGAGCGGAAATTCGTCGACGCCCACGCGCATCATCGGCGCGACGTTGTGCAGGTTGGTGCTCTTCGCGAGGTCGAAGTACGAGCCGTTCTTCAGGAACTTGGTCGAGAACGTCGCGAACGGCCCGAACAGGATGATCTTCTTGCCGTCGATGATTCGCGTGTCGAGGTGCGGCACCGACATCGGCGGCGAGCCGACCGACGCCTTGCCGTACGCCTTCGCGAGATGCCGCTTCACGACCTCGGGGTTGTCGGTCACGAGGAACGAGCCGCCGACCGGGAACGCGCCGTAGTCCTTCGCCTCGGGGATGCCCGACGCCTGCAGCAGGTGCAGCGCACCGCCGCCCGCGCCGATGAACACGAACTTCGCGTCGACGGCCTGCGGCGGCTCATCCGAGTGCAGCTTGACCCACGACACGTGCCACGTGCCGTCCGCGTTGCGCGAGATCTCGCGCACTTCGCTCGACAGCGACAGCGTGAAGTTCGGCTGCGTCTTCAGGTAGCCGACGAACTGGCGCGTGATCTCGCCGAAGTTCACGTCGGTGCCGATCGGCGTCCAGGTGGCGGCGACCTTCTGCGAACGGTCGCGGCCTTCCATCATCAGCGGCACCCACTGCCTGATCTGGTCGTAGTCTTCCGAATACTGCATCCCGCGGAACAGCGGGCTCGCCTGCAGCGCGTCATAGCGCTTCTTCAGGAAGCGGACGTTGTCGTCGCCCCATACGAAGCTCATGTGCGGCGTCGAGTTGATGAACGAATGCGGATTCTTCAGCACGCCCTGCTTGACCTGCCACGCCCAGAACTGGCGCGAGATCTGGAAGGACTCGTTGATCTCGATCGCCTTCGAGATGTCGATCTTGCCGTCGGCCTTTTCCGGCGTGTAGTTCAGCTCCGCGAGCGCCGAGTGACCGGTGCCCGCGTTGTTCCAGCCGTTCGAGCTTTCGAGCGCGACGCCGTCGAGGCGCTCGACCATCGTCATCGACCAGTCGGGCTGCAGCTCATGCAGCCACACGCCGAGCGTCGAGCTCATGATGCCGCCGCCCACCAGCAGGACGTCGACCTTCTTCGTATCGGCGGCATGCGCGGACGACGCGGCGATGCACAGCGCGAGCGCCGACAGTATTACCCGTAACGTTTTGATCACAGCAGATCCCTTTTTCAACTTGGATGCATCGGTTTGCCATGCCGCCCGGCGGATGCGGATTCGCAACCGGTTCGCGTATCCGGAGATCCGGACCGCGAATCCGGAATTCCGGATCGATCGCGTTCGCCGTTGCATTTGCGCACGCGAAACCGTTGCGAAGGACACCTTCGGATCGACTTCATGCGCTCATGCGAACGCCTGCGTCGCGATCGTGCGACGGGCGCGCAGGCCCTTGCTGCGGGCCTCGCCGGAAGGCGCTTCGGGCTGCATCGCAAGAGGCCGCGCGCAATGCGTTTCGCGGGGGCGGGGTGGCAAGGGGCGCGTAATATAACCGAACTCGGTCAACGTGTCGCACGCGCAAAATATCCTTGTTTTCGTGGGGTTTTTTGCGCGTCCGGGTTTCCGGAACGACGGTGCGAGGAACGGGAAAATGCGCAGGGACCGGAGCGGGCGATGCACGCGCTCGACATGCGTCGCACCGATGCGGAGCGACAAAACGAAGGAGCGCCGTGCCGTCCATGCGCCATTCAATGCGCGACGAGCGCGCGTAATGCGTCGCAGCGGTACTTCATCGTGATGTCGCGGCATGGCGCCGCGACCCGGTCATTTCGCCAGATTGTTCCGGCAGAACTGCTCGAACGCTTGCGCCGAATTCGCGAACCCCTTCTGTTTCGCGAGTTCCCACGGGCGTTCGCATTGTTGCGTCTGTTCGCACCATGTGTAGCCGGCCGAGCCGATGCAGCCGTGCGTATCGCGATCGCCGCCGACGACTGGCGGCGCGGCCTGCGCGGTCTGCGTATCTTGCGTGTGCTGCGTGGATTGTCCGGCGACATCGGCCGGCAGAGGGGTAGGCGGCTGCGTCGCGCACGCGCTCAATGCAAGCGTAGCGGCAATCGTGGCGGCAAGCGACGCGGAAGGAATGAACTGTTTCATCGGGTAGCGCTCCATGGGATGACGATCGACGGCGGATGCCCGTGCATGGGCGAAGGGGCGTTCACGCATCCGGCACCGGCACGCGCGACGAGAACTTGACCTCGCGCAGCGCGAGGCTCGACTGGATCGACGACACGCCGGCCTGCTTTCTCAGCACGCGTTCGACGAATTCCGCATACGCGTCGAGATCGGTGGCGACGACCTGCAGGATGTAGTCCGCCGCGCCGGTGATCTTGTGGCACGACGTCACTTCGTCGTGACGCCGCATCACGTCCTCGAAGTGATCCGAATCCTGGTCCGAATGCATGTTGAACGTGACCTGCACGAACGCGAACACGTTCATCCCGAGCGCGCGGCGGTCCAGGTTCGCCTGGTAGCCGGTGATCACGCCTTCGTCCTCGAGCCGCTTGCGCCGCCGCCAGCACGGCGTGACGCTCAGCGACAGCCGTTCGCCGAGCGTCGCGTTGGACAGCGCGCCGTCTTCCTGCAGCAGGCGGAGCATCGCGCGATCGACGCCGTCGAGTTCCACTGAAGCGCGATTTTTGCTCATTCCCGGGTCTCCGTAGACGGTTTTCTCAAAATTGTATGAAACGAAGAGGTGAAAAGCAAAGTTATTGCCGGCTGGCGTCAATAGACTGTTGCTACCCCTCACAGCCTTCACTGCAACGGTCAACCATGCTCACGGTCTACAGCAGCGATCATCATCTGCATCGCGGCGTCGAACTGAAGGACGGCGCGATCACCGATTCGTTCGAGAACCCCCTTCGCGCCGAGACGGTGCTCGCGCAGGTCCGCGCGGCCGGCCTCGGCGACGTGATCGCGCCGCGTGCGTTCGACCGCGCGTGCTATGCCGGCGCGCACAGCGCGCGCTATGTCGAGTTCCTCGCCGGCGCATGGGACGAATGGACCGCGACCGGCCGCACCTGCCAGGCGCTGCCGCTTGTGTGGCCGGTGCGCGCGATGCCGTCGTCGGCCGCGCTGCCCGACTTCATCGACGGCAAGCTCGGTTTCTTTGCAATGGACGCCGGCGCGCCGATCAACGCCGGCACGTGGGATGCCGTGAGCGCGAGCGCGAACTCGGCGCTCACCGGCGCCGATCTGCTGTCGAACGGCGGCGCGCGTGCGGCATTCGCGCTGTGCCGCCCGCCCGGCCACCATGCGGGCCGCGAGTACATGGGCGGCTACTGCTACCTGAACAACGCGGCGATCGCCGCGCAGCACGGCATCGCGAGCGGTGCGGCGCGCGTCGCGGTGCTCGACGTCGATTTCCACCACGGGAACGGCACGCAGGACATCTTCTACGACCGTTCGGACGTGCTGTTCGCGTCGCTGCACGGCGAGCCGGCGGTGTCGTATCCGTACTTCTCCGGCTATGCCGACGAGCGCGGCGCGGGCGCGGGCGAAGGCTTCAACCTGAACCTGCCGCTGCCGAAGGGCACGCAGTGGGACACCTACTCCGCGGCGCTCGGGCAGGCCACTGCCGCGATCGCGAAGCACGCGCCCGACCTGCTCGTCGTGTCGCTCGGCGTCGACACGTTCGAGCACGACCCGATCAGCCATTTCAAGCTGCGCTCGCCCGACTACCTGCGAATCGGCGAAGCGCTCGCACGCCTGCACCTGCCGACGCTGTTCGTGATGGAAGGCGGCTACATGGTCGAGGAAATCGGTATCAACGCGGTGAACGTGCTGCTCGGTTTCGAAGGGCGCGCGTGAGCGCATCGCTTTGCCTGCAATCAACGATGGTCCGGATCACGAACCCACAGCGACAAGGAAGGAGACGAACATGAATCGATATCGGAAGAAGACGGCATGCGCGACCGCGGCCGCGCTGGCATGCGCATTGTCCGCGCTGTCCGCGCATGCGGACGAAGTCGCGCGCATCGGGCACGTCGCGCCGCTGACCGGCGCGATCGCGCATCTCGGCAAGGACAGCGAGAACGGCGCACGGCTCGCGGTCGACGAGATCAACGCGAAGGGGCTCGTGATCGGCGGCAGGAAGGTCACGCTGCAGCTCGACGCTCAGGACGACGCGGGCGACCCGCGCACGGCGACGCAGGTCGCGCAGCGCCTCGTCGACGACAAGGTGGTCGGCGTCGTCGGCCACCACAACTCGGGCACGTCGATTCCGGCGTCGCGCGTCTATCGCGACGGCGGCGTCGTGCAGATCTCGCAGGCCGCGACCAATCCGATGTACACGCAGCAGGGCTTCAAGACGACTTATCGTGTCGTCGCGACCGATGCGCAGCAAGGGCCCGCGCTGGCGATGTATGCGGCGAAGAACATGGGCATCAGGACGGTGGCCGTGGTCGACGATTCGACCGCGTACGGGCAGGGCCTCGCGACCGAGTTCGAGAAGGCGGCGAAATCGGCCGGGATGACGGTGATCTCGCGCGACGCGACCAACGACAAGGCGATCGACTTCCGCGCGATCCTCACGAAGATCAAGGGCGAGAACCCCGACGCGATCATGTACGGCGGGATGGACGCCACCGGCGGCCCGCTCGCGAAGCAGGCTCGCCAGCTCGGCATGCGCGCGAAGATCCTCGCCGGTGACGGCGTGTGCTCGACCGACCTGCCGAAGCTCGCGGGCCCGGCGTCGGACAACGTCGTGTGCTCGGAAGCCGGCATCGCGCTCGAGAAGATGCCGGGCGGCGCGGCGTTCGTGAAGCGCTACGAGGCGCGCTACCACCAGCCGATGCAGGTGTATGCGCCGTTCTCGTACGACGCGGTGTACATCATCGTCGACGCGATGAAGCGCGCGAATTCGACGGATCCGGCGAAGGTGCTGGCCGCGATGCCGGCGACCGACTATCGCGGCGTGATCGGCGAAACGCGCTTCACGCCGCAGGGCGACCTGAAGCACGGCGCGATCTCGGTGTTCACGTACAGGAGCGGCAAGAAGGCGCTGCTCGACATCGTCAGGATGTGACGCAGGCGGGGCGCACGCGCTGCGCGGCATGCGCGGGCGTGCGCCCCGACACGTTACGACGCCTGTACGCGGCGCGGGTCGGCCCGACGCTGCTGTTCGGCATCGTGCACGATGTGCAGCTCGCGCGTGCGGATCGGCAGCGCGCAGTCCGCGTCGTCGAGCGTCTTGCGGACCTGGCGCGCGAGGCGCCAGCGCATCGCCCAGAACGTGTCGGTATGCGTCCATACGCGCATGTTCGCGATGGCCGTGCTGTCGTCGAAGCGCATCACCATCACGTCCGGCGCGGGATCCTTCAGCACGTCGGGGTCGGCTTCGGCCAGCGCGCGCAGCGCGTCGAGCGCACGATCGATGTCGTCGTGCACGGACACTTCCACTTCGAGATCGAGACGGCGCGTCGGATTGCGCGTGTAGTTGCGGATCGAGCTGCCCCACAGCGCGCTGTTCGGCACGTATTCGCAGATGCCGTCCGGTTTCGTCAGTCGCGTCATGAAGAGCCCGACCTCGTCCACCGTCCCCGCGACGCCCGTGCCGCCGTCGATGTAGTCGCCGACCTTGAACGGCCGCAGCAGCAACAGCATGATGCCGGCCGCGATGTTCTGCATCGTGCCCTGCAGCGCGAGCCCGATCGCGAGGCCGGCCGCGCCGAGCACCGCGACGATACTCGCGGTTTCGATACCGAGCTGCGACAGCGCGCCGACGATCGCGACGATGCGGATGCCCCACACGGCGACGTCGCAGAGGATCGGCCGCAGCGTGTCGTCGACGCGTTCCTTGTTCGCGAGCAGACGGTTCAGCCAGTTGCCGATGCGTTTCGACAGCCACCAGCCCGCGACGAGCAGCGCGAGGGCCGCGCAGAGCCTGAGCGAAAGCGTGGACAACGCGTTCCACAGGAACGTCCAGCGTTCCGGATGAAGATGATCGAGAAACATGACGGGATTCCGGTTTGAGGACAGAAGGCGCAACGGGCGGCGGCGTCCGCCGTGATCGGACGGGCATGCGCGCGTGCGTCGGCCGCCCTCGACTGTACACGGCATGAGGTGTTTCGCGCGAATGCACGGGGCTGGATTCCGCGCGTCTTCGCCGTGAAATTGCGCTTTGGTTCATGTACTAAGAGGTTCTAAGAACAAATGGGACTTGTCCTATTCAGCCATGTTGGCCCTGCCGATACACTCGCTTCCAGGCTACCGGATCGCGATGAGCGTTTCTCCGCGGCAACCGGTTCTTTTCCCGTTTTTCATTGATAGCGAGTGACGACGCAATGCGGTTCGACCTGTGTTTACGTCTCGCACGCGAACAAGGTCGATCCGCGCAATGCGGCGCCATCCGCTTTCCGCTCCGCCGCGCGCTGGTGCGCGGTGTCGCTGTTGCGGCGTGGCTTGCCGGCATGCCGGGTGCGGTGGCGTGGGCATCTTCCGATGCCATGCCGTTCACGCCCGTGACGGCGCAAGCGGCCGACCTTGTCGACGTGCCTTTCTTCAGTTCCGCCCGGACCGTCTGGGGCGGCTTGCCGGCGTCGGCGGTGGTGCCGGGCATCGCGCCGGGTTCGCCCGCGGCCCGTGTGCATGCGGACGTCTATGCCGGCATGTTCGTCGTGCGCGCAGGCGCCTGTGCGCCGTACGTCGTCCTCTGCGACGCGGCACGCGATGCGATCGAGCGCAATTACGCGGCCCGTTTCCACTACGGTTTCGCCTCGCCGCTTCCGGCAATCGGTGTGCGGCCTGCATTCGAGCCGCGTCATGTCGATCTGGCGTCCGCAGAGCCGTTCGTGCTCGCGGAGCGGCAGAGCGGCACGCGTGTCGGCGCGATCACCGGCAGCCTGCGCGCGTCGCTCGCGCGTGCCGATCTGCCGGCCGGCGTCGCTGCGCAGGTCACGCGCATGATGGCCGGGCGGCTCGATGTGACGCAGCATGGCGCGGTCGGCGACACCTTCCGCGTCGCGTTCGAACCGGACGACAGTGCAGTCGTGCCGGGCGACGTGCGTGTGACGGCGCTCGATGTCCGCTTTCGCGGCCAGCACGTCGAGGCGGTGTGGTTCGCTGCGGAAGCGGGATCGTCGGGCGCTTACTACGACCTCGACGGCGTACCGCTCGCTGGTGCGCGGTTCGCGATGCCGGTTCGTGCGACGCGAACCAGTTCGCGTTTCGGTGCGCGCGTGCATCCGGTCACCGGCGCGCGTCACGTGCATTCGGGCGTCGATCTCGCCGCGCCGGCGGGCCGCGCGGTCCATGCATCGGAGCGCGGCGTCGTGTCGTTCATCGGCACCGAGCCGGGTGGCTACGGCAAGTACGTGGTGGTGCGCCATGAGGGCGGCTATGCGTCTTACTACGCGCATCTGTCGGCGTTCGAGCCGATGCTGCGCACGGGCATGCGCATCACCCGCGGCCAGCGCGTCGGTGCGGTCGGAAGCACGGGGACGGCGACCGGCCCGCATCTGCACTTCGAGATGCGGCGGCACAATCGTCCGGTCGATCCGGTCGCGCTGGTGCAGGCGACGAATGCGGCCGTGCTGAAGGGCCGGCAGCGCGTGGCGTTCGATCGTGTCGCGCATGACGCGCGTACGCGGCTCGCTTCCGCAGCGTGGTCGCAGCCGGTCGCGATGTCGAAACCGGCTGTGTCGCCCGCCGGCTGAGCGCGCGGCTTCGTCCTCGGTCGGCTGCATCGCCGTGCTCGCAGCGATATGCATCGGCGCCGGATCGACCGGCCGTGGCGTGCATCGTCGCTGCCGATCGGTGGACCCGACCGCGTTGCCGCCGCGCGGCCGATGCAAGCGAAACGAGTGACTTTGTCGCCATCCTGGGCTACGCTCCCAACTCCGATACTCCGAGTCGCAATAACATGTCGTTCATCAGCACCGGCGTCGAGTATGGCCTGCATTGCCTGCTCTACCTCGCCGACACTTCCGCAGGCGTGCGTGACGCGAGCGTGCGTGATCTTGCCGAGATGCAGGGCATCTCCGTCGATTACGCGGCCAAGCTGTTCACGCGTCTTGCGAAGGCCGGGATCGTCGTCTCCAGCGAAGGCATACGTGGCGGATTTGCACTGGCGAAGCCGGCTCGGGACATTTCCGTGCAGGATGTCGTCGAGGCGATCGACGGCGACAAACGGCTCTTCGATTGCCGCGAGGTGCGCGGCCAGTGCGCTGTGTTCGAAGGCGATGCGCCCGCGTGGGCCACGCGCGGCACCTGTTCGATTCACGCGGTGATGCAGGCGGCCGAACAGGCGATGCGCGAGGAGCTGAAAAAGCAGTCGCTCGCCGATCTGGCCGAGCGGGCATGGTCGAAAGCGCCGGCCAGTTACGGCCCCAAGGTGGTTGGCTGGTTTGCCGATCGCGCGGCCAGTCGCGGCAGCGAGCGCTGATTCGCAGATTGGCGGATCAGCGCGGTACGGCAACACGCGGGGCGCATCGAGCGCCCCCCGCATATCGTCGGCGCAAACGCGCCGCTCAGGCCACGACGATCCGCAACGGATCCGCGGCCGCCAGCGCTTCCGCGCGATCCGCGCGCGGCGGATAGATCCACTCGGAATTGATCTGGTGCTTGAGCTTCTTTGCCTCCGCACCCGACAGTTTCACTTCACGATCCCAACCTTCCGTATACACCGCGCCCCACGGGCCGAGGTCCAGGCACGTCACGTATTTCGGCTGGCTGTACGGAATCTGTTCCAGACCCAGCAGATCCGCCGCTACGTTGTGTCCCGCCGAACGGCCCAGGTTCATCGCGTGCTGGCACGACATCATCGTGTGGTTGCCGTCGTCGTCGGTTGCCGCATACGCGACGTCGCCCGTCGCATAGACGCCCGGCACGCCGTCGACCGCGAGGTTGCGATCGACATGCAGGCGCCCGGTCGCATCGCGGCGTCCCGGCACCTGCTCGGTCAGCGTGCTCGCGCGCAGGCCGGCCGTCCAGATCACCGTGCTCGACTCGATGCGCTCGCCGTCCGCCGTCGTGATGCCGCCCGCGTCGACCGACGCGACACCCGAGCCGAGCTTCCACGTCACGCCGAGCGTGCGCAGCGCTTCCTCGATGACGGGGCGCGGACCGGCACCCAGATCCGGGCCGATGGCGTCGTTGCGCTCGACGATCACGACCCGTACGTTCGTATCCTCGCCCAGCGCGGCTCGCAGGCGGGCCGGCATTTCCGCCGCCGTTTCGATGCCGGTGAACCCGCCGCCCGCGACCACGACCGTGTTGCGCGCCACCGAGGGCGGCTGCAGCGCGAGATCGCGAATATGCGCTTCGAGTTCGACGGCTTCGTCGGTCTGATCCACGCTGAGCGTATGCTCCGCGAGACCTGGAATCGCCGGACGGAACAGGCGGCTGCCGGTGGCCAGCACCAGGCGGTCGTAGTCGAGCGCAGACGCCTGGCCGTTCGTGCCGAGCACGTCGACGGTGCGGCGCGCCACGTCGATGCGCTCCACCGTGCCCTGGACGAACTTCACGCCGACTGCATCGAAGATTTCGCCGAGCGGTGCCCGGAAGTTCGCGGGGCCTTCTTCATAGAGGCGCGGACGCACATGCAGATGGGCGTCCGGCGCCACCACGGTAATTTCCACGTCTGTCTTGCCTTGCTCGTCGAGCAGGCGTGCCGCGCTCAGCGCGCTCCACATGCCGGCGAAGCCGGCTCCGATCACAAGAATTCGCTTTGCCACTGTTCAACTCCGATTGAGTGATGCCTGAGGTCGGTGGAACACCGACGTTACCTGGCGCATCGATGCGCTCGATAACTACGATTCTATGAGTCGTAGTTATCGAGCGCAAGTCCTGTGTTCGGGACGGGCTGTTGAAAAATCAGGGCGTGACCAGGAGAAAGCCGAGGCGAGAACAGGGGAATCGGGTTGATATGAGGGCGATCGATGCTCGGTCGCACAAGCAACGCAGCCTTGCTGCGGCGAACCGGATGCGCCGATTTGCCACGGCGGCGGGCCGTATTCGGAGAGGCCGGTACGCCGTGCCAAAGCAAACCGCCACGCCGGGCGGCGTGGCGATGGTCTGCAGGATGCGCGTGCTTAGCCCAGCGGCCAGTTCAGGATCGCGATGCCGTCGTTGTAGTCGCCATCCGTGCCGTCTTCCGACCCGACGAGCCCGAAGTAGGTCTTCTTGAAGATGTCGACCTGACGCGAACCGATCTTCGACGGCTTGCCGTTCGCCGTCACGACCACGCGCACCTTTCCCTTGCCCGAGTTCACGATCTGCGTGTTCAGGTTCGCGTCCTGCGTGCCGGCGCCCTGGAACGTTGCGGCCGGCTTCGCGTTGTCGTCGACGTAGACTTCGATCGTCTGCTGCGCGGACGAATTGACCAGCGCCGTCACGCCGAATGCGATGTTCGGCGGCAGGTTGAAGATGCCGTCGCGTTCGCCGCCGCCGGTCGTCGTGGTATCCGGCTGCGTGGGCTGCGGTTGCGGCGTCGCCTTCGAGAAGTAGTTGACCACCGCACCGACGCCGAACTTCGCCGCGGCTCCGGGCAGCACGCCGGGCGCGCCGGCCCACGTCACCGTGCAGGCGAGCACCTGCCCGGCCGCATCGGCCTTCACCTTGTTCTGCCAGCTACCGACGTCGAAGCTGTACGGGATGGTCGCAATGTCGACGAACACATCGTATTGCGGCAGCTTTTCCACGAGCTGCGCGGTCATGAACTGGCGCATCCGGTCGAGCACCGCCTGGTCGCCGTTCGCCTGTACGGCGGTTGCATCGTTGCCGGCCAGTTGCAGCAGTGCGTACAGATCGTCATGGGTAAACGGTTGTGACATGTCGTCCTCGTCTCGATGAAAGGTCTCGCGTCGCGCGGCCGGCGAGTGGATCTCGCCGTTGTCGCGCACGGAGCACAGCGTGGAACTGCTGATGACTGCTCGAATGAATCGAACCGCAATGTGTGGTTGGCCTCGTCGCCATTGCAGGTTCGGCAGCGGCGCGCATGCCATGCCGCGCCGCGCATCGCCGGGTTCAGCCCAGCGGCCAGTTCAGGAACACGATGCCGTCGTTGTAGTCGTCGTCGGCGCCGTCTTCCGACCCGACGATCCCGAAATACGACTTCTTGTAGAGATCGACCTGCCGCGAGCCGAGCCGCGATGGTTTGCCGTTTGCCATCACGATCACGCGCACGCGCCCCTTGCCGGAGTCGAGCACCTTCGTGCCGAGGTTCTCGTCCTGCATACCGGCGCCCTTGAACGTCGCGGCCGGTTTCGGGTTGTCGTCGATGTAGATGTCGATGGTCTGGTCGTGCGCCGCGTTGGTGAGCGCGGTCACGCCGAACTTGATGTTCGGCGGCAGGTTGAACGTGCCGTCGCGTTCGCCGGTGCCACCGACGTTGCCGCTAC
This sequence comes from Burkholderia sp. Bp9031, assembly GCF_003857965.1. Taxonomy (NCBI): domain Bacteria; kingdom Pseudomonadati; phylum Pseudomonadota; class Betaproteobacteria; order Burkholderiales; family Burkholderiaceae; genus Burkholderia; species Burkholderia sp. Bp9031. The sequence goes on along the minus strand of NZ_QTPW01000012.1, from coordinate 100,757 downwards.
CGGCATTGCCGCCCGCACCGGTTTCGCCGCTTCCGCCGCCCTGCGACGACGATTGCGCGGCCGTTTCACCGATCGCGGAAATGCTCGCGTACGAATCGATATGCATCGCACTGCCGCGCACGCTTCTCCATTGGCCTTTCACGAACGTGACGCCGCTGCCGACGTCGATCGTCGCAACCAGCGTGAACGGCATGCGGCCCGTGGCTTCGGGCACCTTCGACGAGTAGGTGAAGCAGCCGTCCGCGACGACGCCCTTATCGGTCGCGATCGCAAAATAGATGCCGGGGAAGTTGTTGCCGGTCGCATAAGGCGTCGGCACGTTGAGGATGACCTGCAGTTTCCCGTCTCGAATCTCTGCTTTGGCGATGTCGATACGCAGGCCGGGGATATCGACGTAGGTCTCCGATGTCGCGACGGGCGCGCTGGTGATCGAAGCCGAAAGGAGCGGCATGGAAGTCTCCGGTGGTAAGGTGGTTTTCGATTGGGGTGTGGCGTGAGAGTCCGCTGAACGGGGGCGCAGACCCGCCGGCCGGCGCAGATGCGGCCAACCGGCGGGGGGCGGTCGCCGATCGTGCGTCAGGTCAGCCGATCGGCCACTGGAGCACGACGATGCCGTCGTTGTAGTCACTGTCGTGACCGTCTTCCGACACGACGATCCCGAAGTTGACCGTGAACGGCGAACCGTCCGATTTCTTGCCGTTGATCGGCGCGAGCCGTGCGTCGGTGGCCGACGTCTTGCCGTTCACCGTCACTTCGAAGCGGAGCTTGCCGTTGCCGGAATTCAGCGTGGCCTCGCGCGGGCCGTCGCGCGTGGTCAGCTTGTGATAAGCGGCCGGTTCCTTGCTGTCGCCGATGAACAGCTTGATATGCTGCTGCTCGGCGGCATTCGCGAAGAAAATCGCGCGGAAGTCGGTGTTTGGCGGGATCGAAAACTCGCCGGCGCGATTCGAGGACGTTTGAGAGTCGGCCATGCTTTCCTCCTGAAGATCGATGGATAAGGCGCTTCACCGTGTCGCGCAAACGTTTGCTGTTTTAAACACGGTTCGGCCAGCATGGCGAAAAATAAATAAAAAAATATTCGATCTGGAATGGAAATTGTTCAGAAAATCGAAAACTGAAACATTCAGATTTAATGGCGCTAATTCGATTGATTGTTATTCGATATATTCAAGAAATTATATCGATGCATGTGACGATTTTCTGAATAATGGATGGCCTGCAGGCGGGAAGGGCGGGGGAGGATCCGGCTGCGGAGCAGGCGCTCGACGTTCGCATATGGCAGCGTGTAGTTTCAACATCGTCTTTCTCTGTCGTGGCCGCGCCCACCGGCCACCACCGAACGCCCACGCCGAAGCCGGATTGCAACGGAGGGGGGTGCGGTGCCGGCGAAGCTCGATGACCGGCTCACTCCGAACTTGAACAGGGCACTCCTCCGGCACCGCACCCGGGAAGCATATCGACCGGCTGTCGCGGTGCCTATCGGACAAGGCTGATTTTTGCGTGCGATGTTGCGATGCGCTGGCCTGACACACCTGACAGGCGTTCAATTTCGAGATTTGCAGTATCGTGCAAGCGGCGCGCGCGCCCGACGTTCGGCGGCTTTTTTCATTTAACCGGCCCGTGTGCCGGGCTCTCACGAGGACAGTGCGATGACGAAACCCGATATTCTGAAAGGCGAAATCAAGAGGCAGGCGCAGGATGCAGACCGCCACAATCTGGCGCGGCCCGCGGTGAATGGCGCACTCTGGGCGCGCGGCTTGACGACGCAGCGCGTGGCCGATCTGTTCAGAACGCTGCCGGGCCTGCCGGGGCACTGGATGCAACTGCAGAACGAGGTCAACGCCGGGAATCGCTATTTCTATGGCGTCCAGAACGGTCACCAGACTACCGACGAAGGAAAGGAACTGATTCGCTGGATCGCCGATGCGGTGGTCAGTGCCGCGCAGAAGGCGGGATTCGATTTTCCGTTGCAGCAGCTTCGGTTTACGGCGGATACCGGGTGGCTGAAGCTGCAGCGGGTGTCGGGGCGGGTGATGGTGTTGTCGCGGCCTTGAGGTCGGAGATGCGTGCGGTGGCGCGCTGCGATGCTGCGACCGGCTCCGGCCGATGATCTTGGCGAGTGCCGCGCACAAGCCGGATTGCGCGTAGTCGGGCTGGCGAACGCAGCGGGTGTTGTAGTCGATGACGAGCGTCTTTCCGATTCCACCGGCGAGAGACGCTCAGTTCGCGCGAGCCTGTGCGCAAGTCAGATCGATACCGTGATACCCGCCGGACGCGACTGTCCCGCAGGCCGCACTACGATCTCCACATGCTGGCCAAACGATACGAGTGTCTGCATCAGCAGATCCAGCGAAACGTTCCGGATCCTGTCGCGCTGCTCCGGGGTGACAACCGGCCGCGCCATCTCGGCAAGCGCTGCGGCCTCGGCCTCGCTCAGGCCGCGCGACGCAATCAGCGCGTTGATCTTGAGCACGAGCGCGGACTTGGCCGACAGCGTGTCGGCATCGTCGAAATCGAGGTCTGTTGGCGCGTTGCCGGCGTATTGGTGTGAGTCGCTGTAATTCATTGCGCGTCCCCCGTGATCACCGAAAATTTCCGTCGCGGCGGTTCCATTGCGGGATCGACGTCGGGCGGCCCATCCTTCCCGAAATGCGCGCTGTTTTCTTCGTCGATCGGCGTAATCACCAGCCGCTTGTGCGTCACCTCGATCCGCAAACGCTGGTTGGGTTCGAAACCCGCTGCCTCGATCCATCGGCCGGACAGCTTCATCCACAGATAGAGGACAGGTGCCATGTCGGTGAGCCTGAGGTGCGGGACAATGCGACGAGTTTGACAAGACGTCTGAGCGTTGACGAAAAAATCTTGAAAACGAACCGGTGCGATATGATTCGCGTCAGCCATGGCTAACTCCTGGTTAGAGTTGGTGGTGGTCAGCGGCTCGCAGGTGTTAGTGGCACTTGCGGGCCGCGCTCGTTTACGCAGCGGATTCGGATCGTCATCTCGTCATATGCTTGGCATATCGAAATGAAGTGATCTTCCGCGCGAAAACGTGCAACCACTCTAGCCGAGGTGGGGCACTTTCAGGTGCTGGTTAGGTGCGTTTTCATCGAAACGGATCATCAGCCGATGTCTTGCATGCCTGAAACCCAATGCTTTCGGGACGGACGCGTTGGCTGGCCAAATCGCTACTTCATTGCAGATGTGTCAGAAATCGTGTCGGTCGAATGCTTCGGCTCGTCAGCCGCACGTCGCATGAGGATGTCATTCGCGTCGTGCCGATAGCGTTCCCATTCACGCGCGAACGTCGCCGCATCATCCGCCAGCGCAAGCGCTTCCATCGCCGTACAGAGGCCCGATATATCGGGCTCGCCGATCCCTGCTTCACGCGTAAGGCGCCGCCGTCAGGGGCCGAAGCGTGCATTCACCGTGTCCTTCAACCGCGCGGCGGTGATCTCGCCCATATGCGATTCGACGAGATTGCCTTTCGCGTCGAAGAAGAGCGTTGTCGGCAGCCCGCGCGAACCGTAGGCCTTCATCGTGTGCAGCGTGCGATCGAGCAGCACGTGATCGAACCGCAGCCCCTTGCGTTCGAGGAACGCGCGAACGGTCTGCGCATCTTCGCCCTGGTTGACCATCAGCACCGTCACGTCCGGATGATCCTGCTGCGCCTGTGCGAGGATCGGCATTTCGCGTTGGCACGGCGCGCACCAGGTGGCCCACAGATTGACGACGGCGGGTTTGCCGGAAAAACGCTGCGGCGCGACGGGCGTCGCGTCGAGCGCTTCGAGCTGCATCGCGGCAAGCGGCGGCGCACTGTGCTGCAACGACGCGAGCGTGCCTTGCGCGATGCCCCATGCGGCGAGCCCCGCCAGCATGCCGGCCATCACAGGGCGACGCAGCGCGGGCAGGCGGCGCAGTCGCCAGCCGGCGAATAGGAATGCCGCGGCGAGGCCGATGCGCCAGTCGAAGCCGCCGTCGCCAAGCGCGACGATCGAGCGCGGTGCGGCCGAATACTCGGACCACCATTGAGCGACATAACCGACGCGTGCGGCGATTAGACCCAGCAGCAGCGTGTCGAGGATCAGGCTGGACGCGGTCTTGTGCTGGCCGTCCGGCGGGCGGCGCTGCATGAAACGGGCGATGAGCCACGCCAGCAGCGCGGCGGCGGCTACGGCGACGACGCGGATCGAGAAGGGACCGATGCTCAACATAGGAAGGAAAGGAAGTGACGTGACCGGGGCAGGCGGGACGATTGTCGGCCGGAGACGGTGAAACCATCAACGGGCAGGCGGCGTTTCGACACGAGGTCGTGCATGCGGGTTCCCTTCGCGCTCCCGACCGGGTGTTCTACATCCGGCCGTTCCGGTCGCCACCGCGTGCGCATCGTCAGGAGCACGTCATTTTCATCCGCCTGCAGTGCGAATCAGACTGGGCTGATGAGCAGCGGACGGCCGTTCGTCAACAATGGGCCGGCCGGATCGGGGTGGTGTTACCGGCGCTGGCCCGATCGCTAGCCGCCGAGCCGATATGCGGTAAAGAATTCGTACCACGGCGAGCCTTGCGCCGTCGGTACTCCGAGCGCCGACGTTCGCCGTTTCAGTGCCGTGAACACGTCGTTGATGCGCGCGGTTTGCGCGGCATCGCCGAACGGATGCGGCTTCGCCCTGCCGGCCGCGAACGCGCCGTAGGCGATCGCGAGCAGGCGCACGCTGTCGTCGATCGAGAATATCGAGCCGTTGATCGCTTCGACGAAGCGCGGCCGGTCCTCTTCACGCGCTGCGGCGATGCACTGAAACACGATCGCCGACACTTCGTGAAGGTCGTTCGCGCGCAGCAATGCCGGCAGGCGCGCGGCGATCCGGTCAGCCGGCTCTTCATGCAGCGCGGCGCCGAAGTCGAGCACGGCAGTCATCGGATTGCGGTCCTGCTTCACGCGATCGAGCGCCGACGCAGGCGAAGCGGCCGCCGCTTGCGCGTCATCGCCGGGCGAGGCCCGCAACGCGTCCGCCACCTGCTGCGTCCACTCGGGAAAGATCATCCGCACGTTGCCGAACTGCTCGCCGCCTTGCGCGGCCGGGTTCCATCGGTAGACGATCGTGCCGCCGTGAATGAACGGCGAATACAGGTGCTCGGGCGTTTGCGGCAGCGGCCGCCGGTTGATCGGCAGCCACGCGAGCGTCAGCCAGTCGTAGCGGCCGGTGGCGGGCACCGACGGGCTGGAACTCGCGACGACCTGCCAGGTGCCGCGGTTCGCATAGCGTCGGCGGGCATCGGGCACCGCGACGGTCTGCTGTTTCGCGGTATCGAAGTAGGTGGCGCCGGTCACGTTCGCGCCGCTGTCCGGGGCCGGCGTGAGGGTGGCGATGACCCACGACGCACCGTCGGCCGAACGATAGTCGGACGGCTGCAGCGTGGCGACATCGTGCACCATGCGCGTTTCGGCGGCGACGGGGCTCGGCGGGAGATGGGCGGGACCGGCGACGATACTCGGCATGGATTTCCTCGGAATCGGGTGCGTATCGGCGAACGCGAACCGAACGCAAACGATATGCGGCGGCGCAGGTTGTTTTCCGTAACTGTAGAACGTCGTGGCCGGAAACGGAAACCGGCCGCAGCGGCTACAGGTCGCGCAACCCGCTCACACGTTCCGCCGCTCGGGCTTGCCGTGCCGATCGGCGTCGACGCGCAGGGGCTCGCACCGCATCCGGACGACTGGCGCGATCGTCCGCCAAACCAGGTTGTCCACGTTTCGTCATTTAGCTAATATTCAAAACGTCAAACGAGGCCGAACCCATGGACGACGTCACCCGCATCAGCGCACTGGCCAACGAAAGCCGTCTGGCCGTGATGCGCTGGCTCAAGCAGCCGCGCAAGCACTTCCCGCCGCAGCCGCACGGCGACTTCGACGAACTCGGCGTGTGCTGCACCTACATCACTGAGAAGCTCGGCATCGCGCCGGCGACGACTACCCGCCACATGCGCATCCTCGCGGATGCCGGGCTCGTGCAGGCGACGCGCGTCGGCAAGTTCACGTACTACAGGCGGATCGACGATGCGCTGCATCAGTTGGGCCGCGATCTCCTGCAACTTTGACCTTCACCGAGGCAATCGACATGGATGAACTCGCCCTGCTGGCCGACGCCGACCGGCGCGCGCACGCGTATCTCGCCGCGACGAACGACCGGCGCACGTATCCCGACGCGGCCGCGCTCGCCGGCCTCGCGGCCTTCGACGAGCCGCTGCCCGACACGGGCCGCCCGGCCGGCGACATGCTGCGCCTGCTCGACGAACGCGGCACGCCCGCGACCGTCGCATCGAACGGCCCGAACTACTTCGGCTTCGTGATCGGCGCGACGCTGCCGGCCGCGGCGGCGGCCGAGCGGCTGATGCTCGCATGGGATCAATGCGCGTCGTCGTTCGTGAATTCGCCGGTGGCCGCGACGATCGAGCGGCAGGCCGCGCGCTGGGTCGTCGATGTGCTCGGGCTGCCCGAGGGCAGCGCGGTCGGCTTCGGGACGAGCGCGACGGCCTGCACGCTGGTCGCGCTGGTTGCCGCGCGGCGTGCGCTGCTCGCGCGCAAGGGCTGGGACGTCGACGAGGACGGCCTGATCGGCGCGCCCGAGGTCAAGGTCGTGGTCTCCGAGCTCGTGCACGTCACGGTGAAGAAGGCGCTGCGCGTGCTCGGCTTCGGGATGAAGCGCGTCATCGTCGCGCCGGTCGACACGCATGGCCGCATCGACCCCGCGGAACTGCCGCCGCTGGACGACATGACGATCCTCTGCCTGCAGGCCGGCGAAGTGAACACCGGCGAATTCGATCCGTTCGCGGCGCTGATTCCGCCTGCGAAGGCCGCCGGCGCGTGGGTGCACGTGGACGGTGCGTTCGGGCTGTGGGCGCGCGCGTCGTCGAAGCGCGTGCTGACCGAAGGCATCGACGGCGCGGACAGCTGGACGACCGACGGCCACAAGTGGCTCAACACGCCGTACGACGGCGCGATGGTGATCTGCCGCGACGCGGCCGCGCTCGCGAGCGCGATGAACAGCGATGCCGTCTACCTGAGCGGCGCGCAGGATGCGCAGAAGAACCTGAACCTCGAATTCTCGCGGCGGGCGCGCGGCATTCCGGTGTGGGCCGCGCTGCGCGCGCTCGGCCGCGCCGGCGTGGCGACGATGGTCGAGCGGCATTGCGTGCAGGCCGCGCGCGTCGCGGACGGCCTGCGTGCGGCCGGCTACGACGTGCTGAACCGTGTCGTGCTGAACCAGGTGCTCGTGCGCGCCGGCACCGACGACGAGACGATCGCGATCCTTCAGGCCGCGCAGGATTCGGGCGAGGTCTGGTTCGGGCAGACCGTGTGGCAGGGGCGGCCGGCGTTTCGGATCAGTGTGTCGTCGTGGCGCACCGAGGATGAACACATCGACCGCCTCGTCGCACTGCTGACGAAGCTGCGCGGCGTGCACGTGGGCTGAGCGGCAGCACTGCGCGCGCCCAGCGCGCGGCGCTTGTTGTGCGCTGCGTCGATTACGTGCCGTCGTCGTCCTTCCCCGGCACGCTCGCCGAGGCCGCCTTCAGGCATTCGATCAGATGCAGCGCGGCCGGCGTCAGCAACGCATGCCGCCGCATCACGATGGCGACGGTCAGCGCCGGCAGCGGCTCGACGAGATCGAGCGCGACGATCCCGCGCGACTTGCGTTCGACGTCGGCGAGCGGCCGTGCGAACACGCCGAGCGCATCCGTCTGCGACACGAGCCCGAGCGTCGCGGCAAACGACGGGCAGTGAAGCACCCGCTTCGGTGGCTCGAGTCCGGACGGCGCGAAGATCGAGCGCACCAGATCGTCGCCGCCTTCCCCGTAACGCGGCACACACCATTGCGCATCGCCAAGCTCGCGCAGCGAGCGCGCACGCGCCAGACGATGCCGGCTTCGTGCGACGACCACGAACGCCGTGCGGAACAGCGCAATGCTCGCGAATTCGTCGGGGTCCGGCATCGCGTTCGACAGTTGATGGGTGACGATGAAATCGAGCGAACCGTCGCGCAGCCGCGCGAGGTCCGTCGCGGTCAGCGCATCGTCGACGTTTACGGTCGCGCCGGGCAGCTTGCGCGTGAACGCGTCGAACGCACGCGGCAGGATCGTCAGCGCGACGGTCGGGCTGACCGCGATCGATACCGATCCGGTCGTGCCGAGCCGCAACTGCTCGATTTCGTCGCGCGTGCGCTGGAGTTCCTCGACGATCAGCCGTGCGCGAATCGCGAATGCGCTGCCGTAGTCGGTCAGCGCGACGCCCTTCACGCTGCGCATTACGAGCGGCACGCCGAGCTCGCCTTCGAGTTCGCGCACGATGCTGCTGACGGCCGGCTGCGTGACGCCGAGCGCGCGGGCCGCGCCGCGAATGGTGCGGTGCTCGGCGACCGCGAGAAACGCGTTGAGCTGCTTGAGCTTCATAGGTGACAAGGAAAAGTTATCGTATGAAACGAAATCTTGGATTTTTCTTATCGGATCGAGTGTATATGCTCGGGGCTTTTCGGGAGTGACCGCGATGATTCTCGTGAACCAGCAACGGCTGTGGGATTCGCTGATGGAGATGGCGAAGATCGGTGCGACCGCGCACGGCGGCAGTTGCCGGCTCGCGCTGAGCGCCGACGAGGTGCTCGGCCGGCAACGCTTCATCCGCTGGTGCGAGGAGGCCGGCTGCGAAATCCGCATCGATCCGATCGGCAACGTGTTCGCGCGCCGGCCCGGTACGCAGCCCGACGCGCCGGCCGTGATGTGCGGCAGCCATCTCGACACGCAGCCGCTCGGCGGCCGCTTCGACGGCGTCTATGGCGTGCTCGCGGGCCTCGAGGCGATTCGTGCGCTGAACGAGCACGGCATCGTCACCCGCCATCCGATCGACGTCGTCGCGTGGACCAACGAAGAAGGGTCGCGCTTCACGCCGGGCATGATGGGCTCGGCCGTCTACGCGGGTACGCTGGATCTCGACTACGCGCTGGCCCGGCCGTGCATGCAGACGGGCGTGCTGCTCGGCGACGAACTCGAGCGCACCGGCTTCGCCGGCCGCGAGCGCGAGCGGCAGATGCCGAAAGCCTATTTCGAAGCGCATATCGAGCAGGGCCCGGTGCTGGAGAACGCCGGCCTGCCGATTGGCGTCGTGACCGGCGTGCAGGGCATCTACGAACTCGACGTCACGGTGACCGGCTTCGAGTCGCATGCGGGCACGACGCCGATGAGCGTGCGCCGTGATGCAATGGGCGTGGCGGCCGCGATGATCGCCGCGATCGTCGACCATGGGCACGCGTTCGATGCCGATGCGCGCGTGACCGTCGGCCATGTCGCGTGCCAGCCGAACTCGCCGAGCACGATACCCGGCCTGGTCAAGTTCAGCGTCGACGTGCGCCATCCGTCGCTGCCGGCGCTGAAGCGGCTCGTCGCCGATATCGAGGCGATCTGTCGGGAGCGCATTCCGCTGCGCGGCACGCAGGTGCAGGTGCAGACCATCGCCGAATACGAGCCGGTGGTGTTCGACGCCGGGTGCGTCGCGCGCGTGCGGCAGGCGACGTCCGCCGCCGGCTATCCGTACATGGAGATGTGCAGCGGCGCGGGGCACGACGCGGTGAACCTGTCGTACGTCGCGCCGAGCGCGATGGTGTTCGTCCCGTGCAAGGCCGGGCTGAGCCACAACGAGGCCGAGGATGCCGATCCGGTGCACCTCGCGCAAGGCGCGTCGGTGCTGGCGAACCTGCTGGCGGATTGCGCGCGGTAGCGGTGTGCGTCGGGTGTGCGCCGGCATGCGCGCACGCCTTTCTCGTCTGCGCGAAAATGTCGGACAATAGCTCGGCATGCGCGCCGCGCCGGCCCGGGCGGCCCGTTCAATCGCTGCATTCACGCTGACGAGATCCCCATGTCCACGACACCTCCCCGGGAACTGCTGAAAGCTGCCGACATCGCGAAGATGGAGCCGACGCGCGCGGTGCATTCGCTGAATCCCAATGCCGTTCGCCTCAAAAGGCAACTCAGCGACCTGACCGGCCTCACGCAAATCGGCGCTCACCTGCTCACGCTGATGCCCGGTCACGAATCGGCCGAGTATCACCGCCACCTTTACGAGGAAGAATGCGTGTACGTGCTGTCCGGCACCGGCATCGCCACGATCGGTGAGCGCACTTTCGACATCGGGCCCGGTGATTTTCTCGGCTTTCCGCGCGGCGGCGATGCGCACACGTTGCAGAACACCGGCGATGTGCCGCTGCAACTGTTCATCGCCGGCCAGCGCCTCGAACACGACGTGTGCGAATACCCGAGAATCGGCAAGCGGCTTTACATCGCCGGCGAACTCGAAGCATTCGTCGATCTGCCGAAACAGCCGTAACCGCCGCGCCTTCGCATCGGCAGGCGGTACCGGCCGCGGCCGCGAGGCCGCCCCGGTTTCGCCGATGCAATCCCTGCGGCGCTTGTCGCCGCGCTTATGATGCGGGAACGCCACTGACAGGATTTCACGCCATGGACGCGCCGCATCCGCCGATGAACGCCCCGATCTCCGACACGGAACCAGAAACCGAAACCGTCGCCGAGCCGCGCGCATCGCGCGTGCATCGGCCTGTCGCACTCGTCACCGGATCGACGTCGGGGATCGGCGCGGCCATCGCGCGACGCCTGTCGGCGGACGGTTACGCGGTGATCCTGCATTCGCGCAGCTCCGCCGAGACCGGCCGCGCGATGGCGCGCGAACTCGGCGCGGCCTACGTGCAGGCCGATCTCACCGACGATGCGCAGCGCGTGCGGTTGATCCGCGACGCGCTCGCCGTGCACGGCCGGCTCGACGTGCTGGTCAACAATGCGGGCGTCAGCCGCGTGATTCCGCACGACGATCTCGCCGCCGCGACGCCCGACGTGTGGCGCGAGATGCACGAGATCAACGTGATCGCGCCGTTCCGGCTCGTTGCCGAAGCGCAGCCCGCGCTGCTCGAAGCGGCATCGAGCGGGCGGGCCGGTTGCGTCGTGAACGTCAGCTCGCATGCGGGCGTGCGGCCGAAGGGCGCGTCGATTCCGTACGCGGCGGCGAAGGCCGCGCTCAATCACACGACGCGCCTGCTTGCGCGCACGCTTGCGCCGGCAATTCGCGTCAACGCGGTGGCGCCGGGGCTCGTCGATACGCCGCTGACCGCCGACTGGACCGACGCGCAGCAGCTCTGGCGCGAGCGCGCGCCGATGCGGCGCGCGGCGACGCCGGACGACGTCGCGCAGACGGTCGCGATGCTCGTCGCATCCGACTACGTGACGGGCGAGATCGTGATGCTCGACGGGGGAATGAACCTGACGTGACGGGGCGCGGTCGACGCATGACGCGGCGCGCACCACCAGCGCCGGACGCCGCGTGCACGCATTCCCGCCTCATTGCCGCCCGGTGTCGGGAAACGCGTGCATCGAGAATTCGAAAGCGGCTTCCGCCAGCGTTTCGATATCCGATTGGCTGCCTTCCAGATGGCCATCGATCCATAGCACGGCGAAGCCGTGCACAAAACTGCGCACGCCGACGCTGAACGCGAGGATCTCCTGCTCGTCGAGCGTGGCGCCCACCATTCTCCGGATCGCCTCGGTCGTCACCACGCTGTTTTCGCGCCTGGCCTCGATGCGTTCGGCATGGTCCTTGTGCTGGGCCGCGAACCCGCCGTACCTGAGCCGGAACAACTCGGCGTGCGCATGCGCGCCGGCAAGCGCGAAGTGAAGGGTGCCGGCATCATGCGCCGGCACACGAAGCCGTCTGCCGGTTTCGCGGCTGGCCGGCCGGCCGGCCGCGCCGCTCAGCCCAGGCTCGACCGCAGCCGCGCCAGCGCCTGATCGTGCGTGCGTTCGAACTTCAGCGGCGTGACGGCGATATGGCCTTCGCCGAGCGCGACCGTTTCCGAATCCGCATCGTCGTCGCGCGGGGCGCGCGCCAGTTTCAGCCAGTGGTATTCGATGTCGCGCGGATCGCGCCCCGACACGATTTCGACGCCCTGCAGCGTGCCGGCGCCCTGGTTCGTCACCTTCAAGCCGCGCACGTCATCGGCCGGCCGCGCCGGGAAATTCACGTTGAGACACGCGTCGCGATCCCAGCCGGCCGCGACGAGCCGGCGAATCACGTCCGGCGCGTGCGTGCGCGCCGTATTCCACGGCACCGCGTTGCGGTCGCTGAATGCCTGGCTCAGTGCGATCGCCGGCACGCCGACCAGCATGCTCGTCATCGCGGCGCCGACCGTGCCGGAGAACACCGTTTCGGTGCCGAGGTTCGCGCCGCGATTCACGCCGGACAGCACGACGTCGGGCCGCGCGTCCTTCATCAGGTGGCTGACCGCGATCGCGACGCAATCGCCCGGCGTGCCGCGCACGGCGAAGCGGCGCTCGCCCTTGCGATGCACGCGCAGCGGTTCGTGCAGGCTCAGCGAATGCGACGTGCCGCTCTGGTCTTCCGCCGGCGCGACGATCCAGACTTCGCGCGCCAGTTGCGTGGCGACCTGTTCGAGCACTTCAAGGCCGGGGGCGTCGAATCCGTCGTCGTTGGTGAGCAGGACGCGGTCGAACAGCGGGTGGGTTTCTTGCATCGGGACGATCCTCGCAGATAGGTAATGAGAGGGGAAACGCATCGCGGGTACACCCGCAAGGCTAGCATTGCGTCGCGCTGCGTGTCGTGCCATGCGGTGCCGCGCCCGGTGCGCGCATGTGAAAACGGGCGCATGGCGCGCCCGTTTTGAGGTTCGATGTACCGCTCGCGCGGCGGGCAGGCGTTGCGCTATCCGAGCAGATACCGCAGCAGGCCGGCCGACGCGACACCGACGATGACGGTCGGCAGGATCGACAGGCGTGTCGCCGCGACCAGCGTGACGGCGAGCGCGAGCAGGTCGGCCGGGCGCGTCGATACGAAGGCCGGCGCGATCACCGAGATCAGCACGCAACCGGGCACGTTCTCCATCACCGATGCCATCCGCGGGCTCAGCGTGCGGTTGCGCAGCAGCACGTAGCCGAGCACGCGCGACAGATAGGTCGTCGACGCCATCAGCACGATGGTCGCCACCGTCGCGAAATCAGGCAGCATCGCGCGGCTCCCACAGCAGCGCGGCGATCAGCCCCGCGCACGCGCCGGCCGCGACGTACCACGCGCCGGGCACGGCCAGGTGGGTGGCGGCTGCGACGACGAGGCTCACGAACCACGGACGGCTCGCGCGCGCGCCCTTCCACATCCCGCGCAGCAGCACCAGAAACACGGCCGTAAACGCCATGTCGAAGCCGTACTGCTCGACGTTGCCGATCGTCGGGCCGACCGCCGCGCCGAGCGTCGTCATCGAGATCCACGTCAGGTAGAGCCCGGAACACACGCCGGCGTAATAGGGGACGCTGATATGCGTGGCCGAGCGCGAGCGCGCGTCGGCGAGCGACATTGCCCAGCTTTCGTCGCACATGAAGAACAGCGCGGCGAACGCGCGGCGGCGCGGCAGGCGCCGGATGTACGGCTCGAACGCCGCACCCATCAGGATGTGGCGCGAATTCACGAGGAACGACATCGCGACGATCAGTGCGATGTGCGGCGGCGACGTCCACAGATGGATCGCGGCGAATTCCGAGCCGCCACCGAAATTCAGGCCCGTCATCATCGGGACCTCGAACAGGCTCAGCCCTTTTTGCGCGGCCTGCGCGCCGAGTACCAGCGCGAACGGCACGAAACCCAGCATGACGGGCAGCGCCGCGCGCAATCCGCGACCCATCTCGGCGACATAGGCGGGCTTGTCGCGAAGCCCGGACGACGTTGAAACGCTACTGCTCATTACTCCTCCTTGGGGAGGAGGATTGTCTGCTTTTTTGACTCGAATCGGGTTGCGTTATAGCCAGAACTTCATGAGAATTTGGCATTGAACGAACGATTTTTGATTTTTTTGGAATTCAATGCCAATGAAGCTTGACGCTATCGATCGGCGGATCCTGAGCGCGCTGCAGCGCGACGGACGCATGCAGAACGTGGAACTCGCGCACGAGGTCGGGCTGTCGCCGTCGCCGTGCCTGCGGCGCGTGCGGCTGCTCGAGGAAGCGGGTGTGATCGAGAAATACGTGGCCGTGCTGAATCCGGCGAAGGTCGGCAAGGGGCTGACGATCTTCACGCGCGTGTGGCTGAAGGGGCAGGACGCGGAATCCGTGAACCGCTTCGCCGAGGCCGTCCAGCAGATGCCGGAAGTGGTCGAGTGTCACCTGATGGCCGGCGACTGCGATTTCCTGCTGCGCGTGGTGGCCGCCGACATCGACGACTACCGGCGCTTCCAGATGGAATACCTGACGCGCATTCCGGGCGTGCTGAGCGTGAAGACCGACATTCCGATGCAGAAGGTCAAGCTCACATCGGCGCTGCCGACGTAACGCGGCACGAGTGCGCAACGCCGGTTCGGCGAGTCGTCACCGGCCGGTGACAATCGACCGATACACTGGCGGGACAAGCCGCTTCGCCGCGCACCGGCTGCATCACGGTGCGACTTCGATGCGCAAGCAACTAACGGTCAACCGCAAGGCGATCGGGCAGGCGCGCTGCGCGCGATGCGATCCGCCGGGCGGTGCCTTTTCTGGGGCGAGCCATTCATGCAGCCATTCAACACGCCGTGGAATTCGCTGGAAATCGTCAAGCTCGTGCTCGGCGTGCTGACGCCGTTGTCGGTCGCGTGTCTCGGCTGGCTCGTCGCGCGCCGGCTGAAGCGGCTCGAGCTCGTGCAGTGGACCAACCAGCGGCTGATCGAGAAGCGGCTCACGCTGTACGACACGGTCGCGCCGCAGCTCAATGCGCTGCTGTGCTTCTACACGTGGATCGGCTACTGGAAGGACATCTCGCCGGACGACGTGATCCGCGCGAAGCGCGAGCTGGACCGCACGTTTCACATCTACCGCTACCTGTTCGACGACGACGTGTACGACGCGTATCACACGTTCATCCACGCGCTGTTCGAGATGCATACGGGGCCGGGGCGCGACGCGCGGATCCGTTCGCTGATCCAGGCGCCGGACGGCGACCGCAGCGTGCACGGCACGTATGAATGGAAGGCGGCGTGGGCCGAGCGGTTCTCGACCGCGAACGTGACGGACAAGGCCGACGTGCTGCGGCACTACACGCGGCTGATGGAGCGGCTGCGCGTGGCGCTCGGCGCGAATCGCTGACGATTGCGCACGCACATTGCGCGCCGGTACCGGAATTCGTGACCGGGCGGCGCGCATCGATCCTTTGTCGCGCGAGCCCGCTAAGACACGATCGCCTCGGCGCTCATTCGCCGCAACTCGGGTACGCACGAGCCGCACTGCGTGCCGCACTTGAGTTGCGCCTGCAAGCCCGCGAACCGCTCCGCAGGCGTCGCGGCCGCGGGGCATGCCGACAGCGCCGCACGAATCTCGCTCTCGCTGACGCCCAGGCAATTGCAAACCGCGCGGCCGCGTGCGGGTGCCGCCTGCAACGGCACGCGTCCTGCGAACAACAGCATCCGGCCGATCGCGCCGACGCTGGTACCGCTGTCGACATAGTCGCGCAGCACGGCCGCACTGTCCTCGGTTGCGCCCGCCGCGCCCGACACGGAGAACGCGGTCAGCACGCCGTCGACCACGCGCACGCGGCGGGCGGTGCCGCGCCGTGCGTCGCCGTAGCTCATCACGTCGATCGCATGTTCGGGCAAGCCGAGCAGCGCCTCGATCTCGCGGTGCAGTGCGACGGGCACCGGCTCGTACGCCGCCGCGCGCCATGCGAGCCCGCCACCGGCATCGGTGCCGAACGGCACGCAGCTCGCGTACGGGAATCGCGCGAACAGCGCACGCACCTCGCGCTGCCGCGCCAGCAGTTCGTCTGCGGCCAAGCGCGCGGCGATCAGCCAGCGCCACGGCAGGTCGGCCTTCAGCAGCTTGATCGCGGCGTGCTTCAGTTCCGGCTGGCGCGAGTGCGGGTCCAGCGCGGCCGAGGTCACCGTATTGACGCCGGCGCCGATGCGATTGCCAGCCACGCCGGACACGAACTCGTCGCCCCAGTGCATCGGCGTGAACGCCTGGCCGGGCGCGATCGCGTCGTCGGCGCGCGCGGGCAGCAGCATGCTGCCGCGGCGCGACGTCAGGTGCACGAAGTCGTGCGGGCCGATGCCCAGGCGCGCACAGTCCGCGGCGTTCAGGTCGACGCTCGGCGCCGGGGCGTGCGAGAACAGCTTCGGCACGCTGCCCGTGCGGCTGCAGCCGTGCCATTGGTCGCGCAGCCGGCCGGTGGTCAGCGCGAAGCGGAAGCGCGAATCGACCGGTTCCGCAACCGGCTGGTACGGCGTCGCGATGAAGCGGGCGCGGCCGTCGGCGGTCGGAAACCGTCCGTCGGCATACAGCCGGGCGGCGCCGTGCGCGGCGCCCGGCGGAAAGGGCCATTGCTGCGGGCCGGTGGCTTCAAGCTGCGGCCACGACAGGCCGCCGATGTCGCAATCGCGCCCGGCCGTCGTCGCACGATGCTCGTTCCATACCGCTTCCGTATCCGCATACGGAAACAGCGTGGCGCGGCCCGGCGCGAGCCGTGCCTCGAGCCGTTGGCCGACCTCCGCGGCGATCCGCCAGTCCGCGCGCGCGTCGCCGTACGGTTCGACGGCTGCCCGCACGCGCGAGATGCGCCGCTCCGAGTTGGTGACGGTGCCGTCCTTCTCGCCCCACGTCGCCGCGGGCAGCAGCACGTCGGCGTACGGCGCGGTGCCGGTATGCGCATATGCATCCTGCAGCACGACGAATTCCGCGCGGGCGAGCCCCGCGCGCACGGCCGCCTGGTTCGGCAGCGAGTGAGCCGGGTTCGTGCAGACGATCCATACGGCCTTGAGATCGCCTGCGGCGAGCCGGTCGAACATCTCGACCGCGGTCAGGCCGGGCTGCGCCGGCACGTCGTCGACGCCCCACAGCCGCGCGATTTCGGCACGATCGGCGGGGTTCGCGAGATCGCGATGCGCGGACGCGAGCGTCGCCATCCCGCCCACTTCGCGGCCGCCCATCGCGTTCGGCTGCCCGGTCAGCGAGAACGGCCCCGCGCCTGGCTTGCCGATCTGCCCGGTGGCCAGATGCAGGTTGATCAGCGCGACGTTCTTGTGCGAGCCGTCCGCCGACTGGTTCAGCCCCTGGCAGTACAGCGACAGCGATGGGCCGTCGGCGAACCAGCGCGCGGCTTTCACGATGTCGTCCGCGCGCAGCCCGCAGACCTGTGCCGCGACGGCCGGCGACCATTCGCGCACGCTGTCGCGTACCGCATCGAAGCCGTTCGTGTGCGCGTCGATGAATGCGCGGTCGAGCGAGCCGTCCCACACCAGCACGTGCAGCATCGCATTGAACAGCGCGACGTCGGTGCCGGGCTGCAGCGCGAGGTGCAGCGTCGCGTCGCTTGCGGAATCGGTTCGGCGCGGATCGGCGACGATCACCTTCATCGCCGGATTGCGCTCGCGCGCGGCTTCGAGCCGGCGGTACAGGATCGGGTGCGCGAACGCCGGGTTCGCGCCGGCGATCAGCACGGTGCCCGCGTGATCGAGATCGTCGTAGCTGCATGGCGGCGCGTCGGCGCCGAGCGATTTCTTGTAGCCGACCACGGCCGAGCTCATGCACAGCCGCGAATTCGAATCGATGTTGTTGGTGCCGATCAAGCCCTTCGCGAGCTTGTTGAAGACGTAGTAATCCTCGGTCAGCAGTTGGCCGGAAATGTAGAAGCCGACCGCATCGCGGCCGTGCTGCTCGACGATCCGCGCGAAGCGCGCGGCGACGTGATCGAGTGCGTCGTCCCACGACACGCGCGTGCGCGACGCGTCGCGCGCGTGCCGCAGTTCGGGATGCGTCGCACGGGTCTGCGCATAGCGTTCGGGCGCGGCGGTCAGGTGCAGCGTGCTGCCTTTCGAACACAGCCGGCCGAAATTCGCCGGATGGTCGGGGTCGCCACGCACGCCGACGATCTTGCGCCGTCCGTCGCCATCGCCGGTCGTCTGGATGATCACGCCGCAGCCGACGCCGCAGTAGCAGCAGGTCGAATGCGTTTCGCGCAGGTCGGCGTCTTGGTGAGCGTTGCGATCGAGTACTGCTGCCATTCCCGTCATGCAGCGTGCCCTGGTGCGACGCACGCGGGTGCGCCGGATGCGTCGTCGCCGATCGCGAGCGACGCGAGTTCGCTGCGCCGGAGCAGCACGGCGTCGCCGTCGCACGCGACGCTGAACACGGGCGTACAGCCGTCGTCGGGCGGCAGCGCGCAGCCGTTGCCGAACGCGACGTTGAAGCCGTGCAGCGGGCACGTCACCTGTTCGCCGTGCACGATGCCCTGCGACAGCGGGCCGCCGCGATGCGGACAGCGGTCGAGCAGCGCGAACACGCGGTCGCCCGCGGTGCGAAACAGCGCGACGGGCGCGCCTTCGGGCCGCTTGACGACGCGTGCGCCGAGCGGGGGAATGTCGTCGATCCGGCAGACCGCGATCCAGTCGGGTTCGAAAGTGGTCATCTTGAGGTTTCCTGGCGGTGGCAGTGGCGGCGTCAGCGGCCGGCCGTTTCGACGGCGATCGGGATGAACTGGCGCAGGTCGACCTGTGCGTCGTCGGTGTCGTGCCACGGATCGGGCTCGTCCTTCAGCGCGAACTGCAGGCGTTCCCACAGCGCCGAGCGGTTGTCGGCATCGTCGAGCACGCGCGCTTTCACGTAGTCGAGCCCGACGCGTTCGAGATAGTGCACGGTGCGCTCCAGATACCAGCCTTCCTCGCGATAGAGCTGTAGGAACGCGCCAGCATGCTCGAGCACTTCCTCGTGCGTCTTCACCTTGCAGAAGAACTGCGCAACCTCGGTCTTGATCCCGCCGTTGCCGCCGACGTAGATTTCCCAGCCGGAATCGACGCCGATCACGCCGACGTCCTTGATCCCCGATTCCGCGCAGTTGCGCGGGCAGCCCGACACAGCCAGCTTGACCTTGTGCGGCGCGTACATCCGCCACAGCGCGCGTTCGAGCTGCTGGCCCATCAGCGTCGAATCCTGCGTGCCGAAGCGGCACCATTCGGAGCCGACGCAGGTCTTCACGGTGCGCAGCGCCTTCGCATAAGCATGGCCGCTCGGCATCCCGAGGTCGTGCCATACACCCGGCAGGTCCTCCTTCTTCACGCCGAGCAGGTCGATGCGCTGCCCGCCCGTGACCTTGACGGTCGGAATCGCATATTTGTCGACGACATCGGCGATGCGGCGCAGCTCGTCGGCGGTCGTCACGCCGCCCCACATGCGCGGCACGACCGAATAGGTGCCGTCCTTCTGGATGTTCGCGTGCGCGCGTTCGTTGATGAAGCGCGATTGCGGATCGTCCTTCGCCTCGTGCGGCCAGGTGCTGATGCAGTAGTAGTTCAGTGCAGGGCGACAGGTCGAGCAGCCGTTCGGCGTGCGCCATTCGAGGAAGTGCATCGCGGCCGGCACCGACAGCAGCTTGTGCTCGCGAATCGCCGAGCGCACTTCCGCATGCGTGCGGTCGGTGCAGCCGCAGACCGGCTTCGCCTTCGGCGACGCGGAATAGTCGCCGCCGAGCGTCGACATCAGGATCTGTTCGACGAGGCCCGTGCAAGAACCGCACGACGCGGATGCCTTCGTGTGCTTGCGCACGTCTTCGAGCGTGAAGAGTCCCTTCTCCTTGATCGCGCCGACGATCGTGCCCTTGCAGACGCCGTTGCAGCCGCATACCTCGGCGGTGTCGGCCATTGCCGCCGCGTGCGTGACGCCGCTGTGCCCGGTGTCGCCAAGGCTCGTCTCGCCGAACATCAGCGTGTCGCGGATGTCCGCGATGTTGCGGCCCTCGCGCAGCAGCTTGAAATACCACGCGCCGTCGGCGGTGTCGCCGTACAGGCACGCGCCGACGATCCGGTCTTCCTTGACGACGATCTTCTTGTAGACGCCCGCGAGCGGATCGGACAGCGTGATGTCTTCGGTGCCTTCGCCGCCGAGGAAGTCGCCCGCGGAATAGAGATCGATGCCGGTGACCTTCAGCTTCGTCGACGTGACCGAGCCGGCGTAGCGGCCGATGCCGAATTCCGCGAGATGGTTCGCCGCGACCTTGGCCTGCTCGAACAGCGGAGCGACGAGCCCGTACGCGATGCCGCGGTGGCTCGCGCATTCGCCGACCGCGTAGATGCGCGGGTCGTAGGTCTGCATCGTGTCGCTCACGACGACGCCGCGATTGCAGTAGAGCCCCGTGCTTTCCGCGAGTTCGGTGTTCGGCCGGATGCCGATCGCCATCACGACGAGATCGGCTTCGATCGAATCGCCGTCGGCGAAGCGGACCGCGCGCACCCGCTTGCCGTCCGGGCCGTCGGCCTCCAGCGCGGCAGTCTGCTTCGACATCAGGAATGCCAGGCCGCGCGCTTCCAGCGACTTGCGCAGCAATTCGCCCGCGGTCGCGTCGAGCTGCCGCTCGAGCAGCGTTGGCGCGAGGTGGACGACCGTCACGTCCATGCCGCGCAGCTTCAGGCCGTTCGCGGCCTCGAGGCCGAGCAGCCCGCCGCCGATCACGACCGCACGTCGATACTGCGACGATGCGTCGATCATCGCCTGCGTGTCGGCAATGTCGCGATAGCCGAGCACGCCGTCGAGCCCGATTCCGGGGATCGGCAGCATGAATGGATTCGAGCCGGTCGCGAGCAGCAGGCGGTCGTACGGTGCCTCGGTGCCGTCGTTGGCCACCACGACCCGGCGCACGCGGTCGATCTTCACGACCTTGCGGCCGGTCAGCAGCTTCACGCCGTGCCGTTCGTACCACGCGTAATCGTTCAGGACGATCTGTTCGAGCGTCTGCTCGCCGGCCAGCACCGGCGACAGCAGGATCCGGTTGTAGTTCGGATGCGGCTCCGCGCCGAACACCGTGACGTCGTACAGATCCGGGGCCAGCTTGAACAGTTCTTCGAGCGTGCGTACGCCCGCCATCCCGTTGCCGACCATCACCAGCTTCATCTTCCGCATTACGACGTCTCCTTGGCGTTCAGCGTGCAGGTCGCCCCGCTTGTCAAGGAGTCAAAAAGCAAACGGCGTGCCAATGCGCCGGGCCGCGTCCCGGTGCAATGTGCGCCGATGGGCGCGCACCGCGTGCATGCGCGGTACGGGCTACATTGGTGCATTGCAATGCAAGTCGGTGCACCGGAGCGGCAACGATCGATTCGTCAGTTGTTTGCCGTCACACGGCGTGCAGGCGCATGCAGCACGACCGCCCGTTCGACATGTCGCCGGCGGCATGGGCCGCGCCGGTCAAGCGGGCCGATGTGGCGGCCCGCTGGGGTGCTCACTCGGCAACATGCGTGATGCCGCTCGCCGGGATCGCCGGCAGGGCGGCCGCGCGTGCGTCGGCGGGCATGGCCCATTCGAGCCATTGCGCACGCAGCAGCACGAGTGCGCCGCATGCACCGGTGGCGAGGGCGCCGAACGTCATGAAGCCGAGCTGGTAGCTGCCGGTGCTTTCCTTCGCGATGCCCATCACGACGGGCAGATAGAAGCCGCCGATTCCGCCCGCGGCGCCGACGATGCCGGACAGCAGGCCCGTCTTGCCCTGCCAGCGGTGCGGCACGAGCTGGAAGGTCGCGCCGTTGCCGAGCCCGAAGGCGACGTACAGGCAGATCAGCAATGCGATGCCGCCCGCGAGCGGCGGCATCCACGCGGCGAACGCGAAATCGGCGGCGGCGATTGCCGCGAGCAGCACGATCAGTGTGCGCACGCCCGTGACGCGGTCCGCGATGAAGCCGCCGAGCGGCCGCACGATCGCGCCGAGGAACGCGAGCAGCGACATGAACAGGCCGGCGTCGATTTTAGGCATCTGATACAGCGACGTCAGCAGCAGCGTCACGTATGACGACATGCCGACGAAGCCGCCGAACGTGATGCTGTAGATCAGCATGATGACCCACGTATCGCGCTCGGCGAGCACCGCGCGGTAGCGCGCGGGCAGGATCGCGATCGCGAGCAGCGCGCCCATCACCGGCAGCAGCAGCACGCCCGTCTTGCCGGCACCGAACAGCCCGCCGTGCACGGCCAGGACCAGCGCGACGAGGCCGGCGAGCGTGATCGCGAACGCACCGAGCGCACGCGGCACGCTGCCGGATTTTTCGCCGCGGTCGTCGGCCCACGCGGCGATCGCGAAGCCGGCAATCGCGAGCAGCGGCAGCGCGGCGGCGGTCGACAGCTTCCAGCCGACGGCGGCCGCGATATGCGGAAACATGAAGCCGTCGAGTACCGCGCCGATGTTGCCAGCCGCGGCAAGGCCGAGCACGAGGCCCTGCACTTTCGGCGGATAGCTGCTGCCCGCCATTGGCAGCGCAACCGCGAAACTTGCGCCGCCCATCCCGAGGAATACGCCGAGCACGAGCAGCAGCGCGTACGACGGCGTGCCGGGCACGCACGGCAGGACGATTGCCGGCAGTGCGGACAACACGACGCCCATCAGCGCGATCGTGCGTCCATTCGTGGATTGGTACAGGTTGCCGAGCGTCACGCGCAGGATCGCCGCGGCGAGCACCGGTACCGCGACGAGAAAGCCTTGCTGCGCGGCGGACATCGCGATGTCCTTGCCGATGAACGGCGCGAGCGGGCCGTACAGCACCCAGACGGTGAAGCCGGTGTCGAAATACAGGAAGCACGCGAGCAGCGAGCGCCAGTTGCCGCTCTGCAAGGAGGTGCGCAAACGCGTCATGGTGATGACCTCTGCGGATTGCCGGTCGGACACCGGCTGGATCGGTCCGAACATCGCAAGACGCCGGCATGCGGCGTCAGGTCCTCGTTGGCAATATGCATGCCAGCCGCGGCAGATGTCGATGGATGGGGCGCTCAGCCTTGTCGGTAGCGGGAGAGGGGGATCCACGGCGTTTGATGCGACGCGGGGGGAGCGGCACTGTCAGCGTGCGCTCGGGCGCAGTGGCGGTGCGGCCATGCACCGGGAAGATTCGGGGTACTACCGTTGATCGAGCGAGGTTGCCGGATGGGACACGCCGTACGGTGACATGGGCGACCAGGTTCGAGAGCGACGCGTGGCGGGTGGTGGGAGAGACGCGTGGCCGCGATACCGGGGGAGCGGGAGCCGCGAGGTTCGGAAGATGCGGAAATCGGCGGCGCCTACGATCGCCGGCGCGGCATGTTCAGGATTTTGAACAACAGTGGCGACTGCTGGCGGTTCAAACGATGAACGACTGAGGGTACGACGAATCAAGCGAACGAGATCACGAGTTTCTTGCTGCCTCGCGTCGGTTACTGCTGCCTGCAAGCCACCTGATAATCGATCACGGTATTCGCGGACGGCGTGTCCGGCTCGCCGCCGACCGTCGTCACGCCGAGCACGCCGGCCGCATTCCGATATCGCAGCGCGCAATACCCCATGCCGGTGCCCGAGCACGCTTCGGCTTCGATGATCCCGTGCTTCGCGAGCGTCGCCGCGCCGTCCATCGCGTCCGGTTTCTCGTGCGGGCGCAGCGGCTGCCAGCCATGCGAGATCAGGATCTTGCGCGCCTTGTCGAGCGGTTTGCCGTACACGTTGGGCACGATCGCGCGGCCGTGACAGTACGTGCGTTCGGCGGCAACCGCGGTCAGCCGCAAGCCGCCATTCTCTTCGCGCAACTCGCCGACGGGCGCCGACGGACCATCACCGCCCCAGACCAGCAGCGCGCCGCTTTCCAGCGGCTCGACCGAGCCGAGCTGCCAGCCGGACGCGCGCGCCGTATAGCCGAGCGCGACGAGCGTCGTGCCGTCGAAGACGCCGATGTTTGCGTTGCGCGCGAAGCAGATCGCGCTGGTCCCCGACTTGAACCCGCTCGCGAACGTGACGACCGTGTAGCGGCCGAGCGGTGCTTCGGACGTCACGATCCAGCCGAGCTTCGCGACGTCGCGGCCGGCCGCGGTTGCAGTTTTCGCACGATATTGCGCGCAAAACGTGTCGAGCGCGCCGTTCTCCGGCGAGTGCGGCAGCGCGCCGAGCGGAACCAGCGACGCACCCGCGATATCGGAAGCCGTACGCAGCGTATCGGCCGACGCCGCGCCGCCGAGCATGATGCACGTGAGTGCCGCGAGCGATGCGACGCGGCGGGCAAACGGCCGGGCAGCGATGCGCCGCATGTGGACTCAGCCTTGCGCGATCACGTCGATCCGCAGTGCGTCGCCACCGTCGACGATCGCCAGCAGACGATCGACGTTCGGGTGTGCGCCCGGGCGGTTGCGTGCGTCGGCGGTATGTTCCGCGAATACCGCGAGGCCGTGTTCGGCGGCCTTCGCATCCAGCGTGCCGAATGCCTGCTTCAGGTAGTTGTACACCGCGAGCGAGCCTTGCTTGCCCGGCTGGTTCTCGATGCTGGCGACCACGTCGCCGTTCGCGCCGACGAGATCGATGCGCGCGATGCCGTCGATGGCCGGCAATTGCGCGAGGTTGTCCTTGAATACTTGGGTCGGTTGAATCACTGAAATACTCCGTCGGTTCGATCATGGGTCAATCGGCCCGTATCTTATCCGATCGTCGCCGCGGCCAGCCGCCGCGTACCCACCGGCGCACCCACCGGCGCACCAGCCGGTGCACGAGAGCCGGACGTGAGCAGGACGCGAGCAGCGGCACCGCGTACGCGAGGCGTTTGCGTGACGCGGGCCGCCCTGCGTTATCGCCGCGCCGTATCCATCGTCATGCCCGCTTCGCGCGAGCGCTCGATGTCGGGGCTGCGATATGCGCGCTCGGGAATGTCGGCGAGCCGCGACGCATGCGGCTGATGCGGTGCGAGGCCGTAGAACTTCTGAAAACTCATGATCGGTGGCGACCACTTGTCCGGATCGACGTGGTCCGGATGGCCATCCATCAGCAGGTCCGGGTGCCCGTGCACGCGCTGGATGCGCACTTCGAATACGCGAATGTAGCCGCGCACCACCATCGGCATCGCGCGCGCTTTTCCGCTACAGTGGGAAATCACCGGCCGCACCTGCCGCCCACGCCGGCACGCGGCGGCCACGTTCCGCCATTGCACACGAGGGCCCCGATGGACACTGAACAACGCTACACCGCCAATGCGCCGACGCGCGCGGAAGTCGACGCACTGGCCGGTGCCACCGTCATCGAATTCGGCGCGAACTGGTGCGGGATCTGCGCAGGTGCGCAGCCTGCGATCGTCGCGTCGTTTTCCGCGCATCCGGCCGTGCGGCACCTGAAGATCGAGGATGGTCCGGGCCGGCCGCTCGGCCGGTCGTTCGGCGTGAAGCTGTGGCCGACGCTGGTATTCCTGCGCGACGGGGTCGAAGTCGCGCGCGTCGTGCGCCCCGCCGACGCGAAGCAGATCGAAGCCGACGGCTTCGCCGCACTTGCCTGAGGGCGTCATCATGCAACAGGCCATCACGCACATCGGCGTCGACACGCGCGGGAGCGGCCTCGTCGAGTTCACGCCGCAGGTGCGCGCATTCGTCGACCAGCAGGCGATCCGCACCGGGCTGCTGACCGTGTTCTGCCGCCATACGTCCGCGTCGCTGCTGATCCAGGAGAACGCGGATCCGTCGGTGCAGCGCGATCTCGAGCGCTACTTCGCGACGCTCGCACCCGAGGACGACACGCGCTACGAGCACGACACCGAAGGGCCCGACGACATGCCCGCGCATCTGCGCACGGCGCTGACGCAGGTGCAGTTGTCGATCCCGGTCGAGCATGGGCGCATGGTGCTCGGCACCTGGCAGGGCATCTATCTGTTCGAGCACCGTCGCGCGGCGCATCGGCGCGACATCGTGCTGCATTTGATTGGCGAGTAGAAGCGGCAACGCGAACGGGCGAGCAGGCGGGCCCGCGCCGCATTTCGGCCGCGTTCAGCCGAGCAGCTTCTCGACGAGCGCGCCGAGTTCGCGCAGATGAACGGGCTTCGGCAGGAATTCGTCGAACACCCGCTGGTTCTCGCGCAGCGCGGCCGATTCGTACGCGCTGACGCCGAGAATCGACGGAAGCCGTCCGTCGTTGTCCGGTTGCGCGGCGATCCGGATGCGATGAGCGACTTCGAAGCCGCTCAGGTCCGGCAGCTCGAGGTCGAGCACGACGAGGTCGTAATGCGCTTCGCCGAAACGGGCGACGCCTTCTTGTCCGGTGCTGCACAGATCGGTGTCGAGGCCGAGCGCCGACAACATTGCGCCGAGCGTTTCGCGCGCGTTGTCGTTGTCGTCGACCACGAGCGCGCGGCGGTTGCGATGCGCGGCGGCAGCCGGCCATGCGGGCGCGTCGCCGGCCGTTTCGCCGGCATCCGGCACTTCGGCCGGCAGCGTCACGACGAACTCGCTGCCTTCGCCAACGGTGCTGCGCACGTCCACATGGCCGCGCAGCGTCGTCACGATCTCGCGCACGACGGCGAGCCCCATCCCGATCCCGTCCACATGCAGGCCGACCGCGTCGTTCGCGCGATAGAACGGCTCGAAGATCTTCGACAGATGCTGCTTCGCGATACCTGCGCCGGTGTCCCGCACGGCGAGTCTCAGCTGCCGGCCGGCCGGCGCGTCGACGAGCAGGATCGATACGTCGATCGATCCGTCGACGGTGTATTTCACCGAATTCTCGATCAGGTTCGACAGCACCTGCCGCAACAGCTTGCGATCGGAGCGGATCGCGAGATCATGCGGCTCGACCTGCTGCGAAATTGCAATCCGCTTGGCCGCGATCCTCTCGCGCAGCGGATCGATCACCTCGGCGAGCAGCGATGCCATGCCGACCGTCTCGGTTTCGGCGAGGCGCTTGGTCGAGCGCAGCTTGATGTAGTCGGTCAGGTCCTTGACCAGCGCTTCAAGCGACGACGCGGAATTTTGCAGCCGCCGGATCGTCTTCAGGTTCGCGTCGGACTGCGGCCGCGCGAGCAGGATCTCGATCGACCCGCAGATCGCCTGCAAGGGCGTACGCAGCTCATGACTGACCATCCCGAGGAACGCGTTCTTCGCCTCGATCATCTCGAACGCGCGATCGGATGCCTTGCGCTCCGCATCCAGCGC
Source organism: Burkholderia sp. Bp9031 (assembly GCF_003857965.1). Lineage (NCBI taxonomy): Bacteria > Pseudomonadati > Pseudomonadota > Betaproteobacteria > Burkholderiales > Burkholderiaceae > Burkholderia > Burkholderia sp. Bp9031. The sequence continues at coordinate 73,793 of NZ_QTPW01000012.1, read as the reverse complement.
CGCGTCCTGGCGCTCGAGCAGGTCGTCGCGCGTACGCATCGTATAGAACAGCAGCAGGAACAGCGCGCCGAGGATCACGCCGAGGATGATGCCGAGCGACAGGATCGCCCGCTGCTTTTCCTTCAGCTGATGGAACGTGAAGTCGCGCTGCGCCATCTCGATCGCGCGGAAGTAGTTCGCGAGGCCGTTGACCTTCGGCCAGTACGCATTGACCTCGTCGATCACGCGCGGTGCATCGTTCGGTGCATGGTGCAAGCGCGGCACGTCCTGCTTCAGGCGCGCCATGAATTCGCCGAGCACCGCGATCTCCTTGCGCGCGCGCGGGATGCGCAGCCAGTATTCGGATACCTCCGACGGCCGCTGCAGGAACCCGAACGACACCGACAGGCTGTCGAGCTGCATCTGCACGTGGTCGTAGTCGTCGTCCACGTGCGTCGCGTAGAGGATCAGCTGGCGGTCGAAGCGCGTGTAGACGTTGCGGTATTGCGCGGCGGTCCAGAACACGCCTTCACGCGGCCCTTCGAGCACGCCCTCGTTGACCGACGTCGCGAGCAGGTCCCACAGCAGGAATGCCCACGCGGCGAATCCCAGGATCCACAGCGATCCCAGGACCAGGATGACTTTTCTGTTCTTCCACCGCCCGCGCTTCATGTCGCGCGCTTACTTCACGGTCAGGCCGATGATCTGCCACGCGAACTTGGCTTCGCCGAGCGGCGTCTTCAGCTCGTCGGGATACTGGTCGCGCGGATACATGATCCACAGCGGCCCGTAGTTGTCGTTGCCGAGCACCTTGCCGTTCATCGTGCGCGCGAGGATCACGCCGTACTTGTCGGCATCCGACACGGGGATCGTGAACGTGTACTCGTCGATGCAGCGGAACTCGATTTGCGTGCCTTGCGCGTCGACGGTCTTCAGCACGTCGGACAGGCGCGGGCCGGTGAAGGTCGCCTTCGGCGTCCAGCTCGTCGACGTGACGATCGTGTGCTGCGGCAGCGCCATCAGCGCCTGCTCGGAAAAGACGAAGGTCGTCTTGCCGGGCTGGTTGCTGCGGCCGATCTTGCCGTCGACGGTGAACGTAAACGACGCGGCGCAGCACGCGGCAGCCATGCCGAGCAGGCCGGCCGTGACCAGGCTCTTGATCCAGATCGTCGAAATTCGCATGTGTTTCCTCGTTCGTGTTCGTGTTCGTGTGATGGTCGGTCTTTGTTGTGGTCTCAGCTCGCGGCGGCGGCGGCGGCCGGGCCGGCCGGCAGCGCGATCTTCAGTTCGCGCGCGACTTCGGCGAACAGGATCGGCAGGCGCACCGGTTTTTCCTCGCAGCGCGCGTTGTAGTGCGACACGATGTGCGCGATCTCGTCCTCGCTCGCTTCGCCGGTGGAGATCTTGCCGGTCAGCAGGAAGATCGGCGCACCGCCGTTCTCGCTTGACCGGATGCCGCGCACGAGCTCGGCGGCCGTCTGGTCGCCGAGCATCCAGTCGAGGATGTAGCCGTCGAAATCCTCGACTTCCAGCGCCTTGCGGAACGACGCGCCGTCATAGTAAGGGACCGCGTTCACGCCTTTTTCGATGAAGTACTCGCACACCGTTTCGGCGACGTCCTGCGAATCGTCGACCACGGCGATCCGAGCCGCATAGACGGTCGGCTGGCTCGAGCGCAGTTCGATGACATCGACCGGATAGGTGCGGCCTTCGCGCGCGTGCTGGCGTTCGGTGACGATCCATTCGCCCTGCCACTGCAGCGCGACGAAATCCGTTTCGATCTGGCTGCTGGCCTTCGCCGAGATCGCCGCGCGGCAGCGAAAGCGGCGCGACTCGATCACGAGCGTCGCGTCGATCATCTCGGCGGCGGCCGGCTGCGTGCCCTTGTCGTCGAGCAGGATCGCGGGCGGCACGCCGAAGTGCGTCGCGATGTCCTGCAACTGCGACAGGTTCCACGGAATCAGCCCTTTCATCTTGCGCGTGACGACCGAGAAACTGAGGCCCAGCACGTTCGCGATCGTCGTGTTGTGGCTGCGCGGCGGAATGCCGTTGCGCGTCAGCAGATCGTGCACCTTGGTGGCGGTAATGAGATCGGCGTTGGCCTGCTCGCTGGTGGACATCTCGAAGGGGTCTCCTGGGTTTTCGCGACGAAGAGCATATTCAAAAGTGACGTGATACGCAAACTTTGAAATCACGAATCACCTTGACATGCCATATTTCTCCATTATTATTGCTCACCACGTCACTATTGTTTGTCGCGTCAGGTCTGGAGGCCGGTGTCGACCGCGGTCGGCCCAGCGAAAAGCGGCAGCAGCACGTGACAGAACGATTCGAAGAGAGAGCCTGAGAGAGCCTTGGACTGCGCGTCGGCGTTGGCGAATTGTATTCGCCTCGCCGTGCGCGAGCCGGGTGCGCACACGGCTACTGGTTTCGGGTTATCCGTACTACGGCGTCTGGCAGCAGACGTACTGGTACTACCGACCGGGCCTGAAGCAACGGGGGCAGCCGCGGGGAGACCACCATCGCGCGCCAGCCGGATGGCTTATCGAAGTTCGCACGAACGATAAGCCGAACAACGACGCTATCGATCGATAACGACACGAAGGCCATTCTTTCCCAACGTCTCACTCAAGCTGCGCTGGTTGCAGCGCTTTGCGCGTCCGTCGCCGGCTGCGGCGGCATGGTGACGAAGCCGGCCGGAACGCGGGTGTGACCGGGGCCGCGACGAACCGAACGTCAGCGACTTCATCGCGCAGGCCAACAGCGAAGGCGTGAAGGGCGGGCAAGTGTTCGGCAGCACGCTGTCGTGGATCTACGTGAAGGACCAGACGCAGTCGCCAATCTTCACGTACCAGTTGACCGGCGCGAGCTTCGTGCAGCAGGCGAACGATTACGGCGCGCAGGGCGCCGCTTACCTGAGCGATCTCGTGACTTCGGACAGCACGTCGTGTGCGATTTCGCCGCGAAGATTCGTTCGAGTTCAAAACAAGCATAAAAACAAATCGGACGTGTACTAAAAGGATAATGCACGACTGATTTTCACCGTGTCGTTTGGCATGATCGGGATATCGCTATCCCGAATGTATCCATCGTGACGCCCAGCCCGGCGGGGAATTTGCCGCATGTCCGCATCCCGGGCGCCGTCACGTCGAGTCATGCCATACAGCACGCTTCAGTCCATTCGCCGCTACCAGAGCATTTCGATGTTCGGGGGCGGCATCGTCGTCACGATCCTGATCCTGATCGCCTGCGGGCTCGGGATCACGTCGATCGTCTACGGCTATCTGGATGCCGAGCGGCGTAATTTCCTGAACGGCGTCGAGGAAGCCGTCGACGAGGTGCAGGTGGCCGAGACGTCGTTCCGCAACGGCGTCGCGAATACACAGTTGGTCTGGCATGAACTCGGCGCGGCGCCTCCCGACGTCGTGAACGCGTTTTTCGCCAACGGCCAGCAGTTCGCGATCAAGCCGTATCCGTCGCTCGTGGTCGGCGTGCCGGGGCAAACCGCGCAGCGCGACGAGGTGGCGCGCTATCTCGCGCTGTCGTTCCTGCTGTCGCGCATCGGCGCGGCGAGTTCGCTCAATCGCGGGCGCACGCTCGAGGGCTACCACTACAGTACGCGCACGGGGGTGTTCGGCTTCGTACCGCATCTGGCGCGCGACAATCCCGCACTCGCGACGGCCGAGGCGCGCGCGCGTGTCCTCGCGGCCCTGCACGTCAATTTCGACGGCCCGGCACCGACAGACGGTCGGCCGCACGTTCGCTGGCTGTCGCCCTACATCAATCCCGTGACGGGGCAGGCGCGCATCCGGATCGCCGCCGAAGCGCGCGCCGGCGGCCTGCCGTTCGCGGTACTCGTCACCGAATACGCCCCGGAATACCTGTTGTCGTGGCTGCCCGAACGCAACCCGGCCGGCGTGTTCTTCGTCGTGTCGGCGGACAACCGGCTGATCGCGATCGATCCCGGTGTCGAGCGGACCAATGCGCTGACCGAGCGCTTGCTGAACCTCGATGTCGCGCAGCGCGGCCAGGCAGCCGGCGAGCCGCTCTTTCGCGACGGCGCGATCGTGTTCCGCTCCCGCCTTGCGGCGACCGGCTGGACGATCGCCTATGTGCTGTCGTGGGCCGACGTGGCGGCCGGCATCGGCGTGCAGGCAGGCGCGCTCGCGGCGTCGACGCTCGTTGCGATCGTCGTGATGTGGCTGCTGCTCGTGCGATTCCACCGGCGCGTGCTCGTGCCGGTCTACGCGCGTTCGGCCCGCGTGTTCGAGAGCGAGGCGCTGTGTCGCAGCGTGATCGCGATGGCACCGGTCGGCATCGGTCTCGTGTCGCTGTCCGATCGTCGCGTGATGCTCGCGAGCGACGTGCTGGCGCAGATGCTCGTGCCGCACGGCGGCGATCACCATGCGCTGAGCGCGCAGGTGCTCGAGCAATACGACGCGTTCATCGCGCACGGCGGCGCGGGTCGGACGATGATGACCGAACTCGTGCTCGATGCACACGGCGCCGCGCCGCTGCATCTGGAGATCATCGCGCACAGCGCGCGTTATCAGGGCGAGGACGTGCTGATCGCGACTTTTGCCGACACGACCGCGCAGCGCCGGCTCGTGCATCAGCTCGAGGAGGCCGTGCGCGCGGCCGATTCGGCGAATGCGGCCAAGTCGTCGTTTCTTGCCGCGACGAGCCATGAGATCCGTACGCCGCTCAACGTGATCCTCGGCAACCTCGAACTGCTCGGGCGCACGGCGCTCGATGCGTCACAGCAGAGCCGCGTGCAGACGCTGCGTGCATCGGCCGAAGGCCTGCTCGCGATCGTCAGCGACATCCTCGATTTCTCGAAGATCGAGGCCGGTGCGATGTCGGTCGAGTCGATCGAGTTCGACGTGATCACGGTGATCGAGCGTGAACTGGCGGCGTTCGCGCCCGTCGCAAAAGCGAAAGGGTTGCCGCTGTTCGCCGATATCGATGCGAGCGACGCGCAGCGGATGCGCGGCGATCCGACCCGGCTCGGGCAGGTGCTCGGCAATCTGTTGAGCAACGCGATCAAGTTCACCGCCAGCGGGCATGTGCTCGTGCGCGTGTCGGTTGCGTTGGACGGATGCGGCGACGCCGCGCTGTCGATCGCCGTCGAGGACACCGGCATCGGCATTGCGGGCGCCGATCGGCACAAGCTGTTCAAGGCGTTCTCGCAGGTCGACGCGTCGATCACACGCCGCTACGGCGGCACCGGGCTCGGGCTCGCGCTGTGCGATCGTCTCGCGGCCGCGATGGGCGGACGGATCGACGTGGCGAGCGTGCCGGGCGCCGGCAGCCGCTTCACGTTGACGGTGCCGCTCGGGATGGCGGTCGTGCCGCTCGATACGCATCCGGCGCGCCGCGCGCGCGCGCCGCTGATCGTCGTTGCGCGTACGGAATGGCAGCGCTTCGCGTTGCCGCATCTGCGTGCATGGGGCTTCGACGTCGACGCATACGAGCGCCCGGCGCGGATTCCGGCCGACCGTCGTGCGCGGGCCGTCGCGATCGTCCTGTTCGGCGAATCGGATGCCTGGTCGCGCGCGGAGCTCGACAGCCTGGGCGGCGACAGCCTTGTCGTGTTCGCCACGCCGGACGGCCCGCCGCAAGCGTATCGGGCAGGCAGGACGATACGCGTGTCGAGTTATGCATTGGGTGGCTTCAAGGCCGCACTTGCGCAGGCGATGGCCGACACCGGCGGCGTTGCCGCGCAACGGTCGGCGAGCACGCATGTGGAAGCCGTTCGTCCGCGCGCGGTGCGTGTGGCGCTCGCCGGCATCGATTCCGTCGGCAGCACGCTCTTGCGGGAGCAACTCCACGTGCTGGGCTGCGAGGTGCAGACGGCGGGTACGGCCGAAGCGGCGCTCGACCTGCTGGCCACCGGCGCGTGGCACGTGCTGCTGGTGGATGCCAGTCTGCCGGACATGTCGGTCTGCACGCTGGCGAATGCCGTGCGCGATCTCGGCACGGGCTGCGACGTGATGGTCGTGGCGTCGCATGTCGCGCCTGTCGACAGGCAGCGGTATGCCGACGCAGGAGTCGCCTGCGTGTTGACCAAACCGGTGACCCTCGCGCATCTGCGCGGCGCATTGGCCGGCATCGCTCGGCGGCGTGGTGCGCCGGGGCATGGAGCGGGAATACAAGAACCGGACGTCGCGCGCTTCGCACACGGTGGCATGACATGAACGCGTGTCGATGGCCGTGGGCGGTGACGACGAGGTCCGAAGAATGGAAGGCAGCGCGACGCATCGGCAACGGTGGCGCAGATCAATCAGGTGAGAAAAGGGGAAGACCGTGCGCTACATGGTGAAAGTCTTCGTAATGTTGCTCGATTTCGCCACGCTTCCCGAGAAATCCAGAAGAGACTTTCTCGGCAGGATGAACGAATTCCTGATCATGTCGCCCGTGCAGAAGCGGCGCGCGATCAGCGAATGGAAGCAGGCAGTCGAGGAACGGGGCGAATCGGGCGAAGGTGCCCACAGACCATAACGACGATCCGGATGCGGGCAAGCGGTCGATGCGCGGCAGGCTCGCTGCTGCGCGAGTGGTTGCGGTGGCAGGGGATGGGGCGGGGCGACGCGCGATGCGGCGTTCAGGTCCGGGAAGCCGACCTATGTGTCGGCGTGTGTCCCGATCACCATGCGTGCTGCCGGCCCGGAAGTGCATGCCGATCGGTAACACCCGCTCATGTTCGGCCGGCGCGCCCATGCTGGGCATGCCACGGGGCGACGCGACATGCAGCCTGCTTCGACCTGTCGGCCAATGCTTACGGTTTTGCACTCGTTTTATCTTAAAATCGAGTCGCGCTTGCATTCTTCGATGTGTCGAATGCGACGGGTCGAATCGACGGCCTGTCGACTGGATGGCCCGCATCCTGCGGCTGTTGGCGGATGCGCGATCAAAAGCCTCGGGGAGAAATGGGACGATGGATGAATTCTTTGTGCGCGTGATGGTGGCCGACGACCACCCGTCATCCGCGATCGGGATGTCGCAGGCGCTCGCCGATAGCAGCACGATCCGGCTCGTCGACTCCGTGTCCAATTCGACCGATCTCGTGGCAGCGCTCGACGAGAAGCCGAGCGACGTGCTGGTGGTCGACTACGTGATGCCCGGCGGCAAATTCGGCGACGGGCTCGTGCTGCTGTCGTTTCTGCAGCGCCGCTATCCGGCGCTGAAGCTCGTGACGATCACGATGATCGACAACCCGAGCGTGCTGCATGCGATTCGCAAGCAGGGTGTCGGCTGCATCCTGAGCAAGTCGGATGCGATTTCGCATCTGGTCGGCGCGGTCCACGCGGCGTATGTCGGCGCCAACTACCTGTCGCCGCATATCAAGCAGTTGCTGGAGTCGACGGGCACGTCCGATACGGCCCGCCCGCTGACGACGCGCGAAATCGAAGTGGTGCGCCTGTTCGGTGCCGGTTATACGGTCGGCGAGATCGCCACGCAGCTTCATCGCAGCAAGCAGACGATCAGTTCGCAGAAAACCAGCGCGATGAAGAAGCTCGGCATTGTGCGCGACGCCGACCTGATCCGCTATGCGAGCGACGGCAACCTGGTCGACTCGGCGGCGCCCGATGCGCCGGCCACAAGCGAATAGCCGGCGCTGAACGTGACCGCGCCGAATGCATCGACGATCGCATCGCGCGACTGCGTGCGATTCGTCCGCTCGGCATGCACGTCGGGGCAAGCGGCGTGCGAAGTGCCCGACGCGCAGGGGTGTGCCTTCCTCGTTCCGCGCTAACGAAAACGATTCATGCCCGCAAAACTGAAACGACTTCTCGCGCATGCGGCCGCGGTGGGCCGCAAGCCGTTCGATCCCGGGCGCGTCCGGCGGCAGCAGCAGATGCTGCTGTACGGCGGCGGTTGTGCGGTCACTGCGTTCATTGCCGTCTGCGCGGCGCTGGTTATCCGGCTCGACATCCAGGACAGTCTGGCACGGGCACGCTCGACGTTTCTTCAGCGCGAAACGCAGTTCTACGCAAGCCTGCAAACTGCGGACCGCATGCTGATGATGCTCGGGACCCGCACGGAACTGCTGTGGCGCAAGGGCGCACAGCCTCCGCTGGATGCGCTCAGGGCATTCTCGGCGGAACACGGCCGGTTGGCCGCCGGCAACGCCGGCGGCGGGACGCCGTTTTTCGCGATGGCCGAGGTGGCGGCGACCCGACCGGCCGAATCCTATGGCCGATATCTGGGTGCGGTACTTGGGCAAATCGACCGGGGCGCGCGCTACCCGTTGAATCCGCCGGACGCCGAGCCGATCGGGGGCTACCTGATCGGGCTCGATGGACCGTTTCTTGGTGTGTTGGGGGCGGGGGTCGTCGCGCGCGCGCGGGCACTGCCACCCGACACCGACCTGCGGGCGTTGATTGACAGCCTGATGCCCACCGGCGCAACGAAGCAGAAGCCGGACATGCAAGGCGCGACATTCATGCTCGATCGTCGCTACGACCCGATCGTCGGGCGCACCGTCGTACGGTTCGCACGGCGGCTCGACGACGCGGACGGTCGCCCGTTCGGATGGCTCGTCTTCAACGGCCGGTTCCGTCTCGACGACATCATGTCGCCGCAGTCCGACGACGAGGACGTCGCAGTCCTGGATGAGCGTGGCCGTGTCGTGTTCGGGCGGCTGCGCGATCCAGCACTGATCGAGCGAGCGATGGCCGATGCAGGTGCGCAGTCCGGTAAGCATGTCGTCGTACGCCGGATAGGCATGCGGTTTGCGATCATGGACAGCCTGCCCGATACCAGCCTGACCATAGCAACCACCTTCTCGTGGCGAAGCGTGGCGAGGGCGACTGCTGTCGGCGTGAGCGTGACGCTCGGGGCCGCGTTGCTTGCCGTCGTGACGCTGTGGATCACGATCGTGACGTTCGATCGTCGTGCGCTGCGCCCGGCACACCGGCGCGCGATCCGTCTGATCGAAAGCGAGGCGTTCAACCGGACGTTGATTCGCACCGCACCGGCCGGCCTGCTGCTGCTATCGGCGGCCGATGGAGAAACAATGGTGCGCAACGACGCCGCGCTCGCGTACGACGACGGCGCATCGGGGCTCCCGCTCGGCAAGCGTATCTGGCAGGCCTGCCGCGAGCGACAGCAGACAGGCACGGGCGAGCGGCGCTTCGTCATGCAGCAGGAACTGGCGGTCGAGCGCGCCGGTCACGACACGACGTATCTCGCGGCGCACGTCGTCCGCACCAAATTCCGCGGCGTCGACGTTCTGCTCTGCACGCTGACCGACGTCACCGCACGCAAGCTGACCGAAGACAAGCTGCGCGAAGCGCGTGTGGCCGCAGACGACGCCAACAAGGCGAAATCGACGTTCCTCGCGACAATGAGCCACGAGATCCGCACGCCGCTCAACGCGATCGTCGGCAACCTGGAGCTGATGGAGCGCGCCGACCTGCCTGCGGTCGAGCGGCAGCGCCTGAAGACGATCGTGTCGTCGTCGGACGCGCTGCTGCGCGTGATCAACGACGTGCTCGACCTGTCGAAGGCGGAATCGAACCAGATGGCGCTGGAGCACATGCCGTTCGACCTGCGGCGCGTGCTGAAGGAGGTCGCGGCGATCTTCCGGCCGCTCGCCGAAGCGAAGGGGCTGGCGCTCGAATGCCGTATCGCGCCCGAACTGGCCGACGGCTACCTGGGCGATCCGACGCGGTTGCGCCAGCTCGTGTCGAACCTCGTGGGCAATGCGATCAAGTTCACGGAGCGTGGCGGCATTGCGATCGACGCGCGGCTCGCGGGCGGTGGCACCGGTGCGGGCGGCGTCGAAATCGCAGTGCGCGATACGGGTGTCGGCATTCCCGAGGACGCATTGCCGACGTTGTTCGACGTCTATATGCAGGCCGATGCATCGATCTATCGTCGGTTCGGCGGCACCGGGCTCGGCTTGCCGCTGTGTCGCCGCATTGCGCGGCTGATGCAGGGGGAGCTTGCGGTCGAGAGCCGGGTGGGCGCGGGTTCGACGTTCGTGGCAAGACTGCCGCTGCCCGACGCGCCGGCCGGCTGGCGGGGCACTGAACCCGACACGGATGCGGCGTATGCCGCGCAAACGCCGGATCGGCACGATGACGCGGAGCCGCTGCGCGTGCTGGTGGCCGAGGATCACCCGGCCAGCCGTGTGCTGCTGCGGGATCAGCTCGACGCGCTCGGTCATGACGCGACGATCGTCGAGAACGGCGTCGAAGCGATGCGCGCGTACTTCGTGCATCCGTTCGACGTCGTGCTGACCGATCTCAGCATGCCGCAGCTCGACGGTTTCGCGCTGGCGAATTTCCTGCGCGAGCAGGGCGCAACGGTACCGGTGATCGCGATGACCGCGCATGCGACCGATGAAGATCGTCGCCGCTGCGCGCAGGTCGGGGTGGCGGAAGTCGTGCTCAAGCCGTTGTCGATCGATGTGCTTGACGCGGCATTGCAGCGGCATGGGGGACAACGCGGCGCGCGGGCGGAGCATGCTCAATCCGGAGCGTGTGAGCCGGCGCCGGTCGTAACCGATGAAATTCGCCACGCGTTGCGCGAAGCCACACTGCGCTCGCTGGGTGCGATCGAGGCGACACTGTCGAGCGGCAACACGAACGCGCTTGCGATAGAACTGCACTCGATGCGCGGCGGTTTCGCACTGGCCGGCGACAGTGTCGCGCGAGACGCGTGCGCTCAGATGGAAGCGACTGTGAACTCGGGTGGTGCCGCGGCGTTTGAATCGCACTGGGTCGCGTTCCGGGGCACGATCGAACACGCGCTGGAGCGGATCGGCCATCGAGGAGGCGCGGCGTTCGTCAAGGATTGATGCGTCTCCCGCCGGACAGGTCGACATGATGTCGGTCCGTGCGAGGAGGGAAATGACCCGAAGCCAATTCGGGCAGCGGCGCGTTCATTAAAAGAAAACAAACGCGTCGCACGGAGACGGGCGCGATCGCGTGGTCGCGCGGCGCAACGCCGGATTCGATCGTTCGACGGCCGGTCGTGCCACGGCCGTGGCGTCAATCTTTTAAATGGAGATCCATCGAGGAAACTCAGCAAACTCGTTCTGGCAAGGGGCGTCACCGCGGCACTGTCCGGCATGGCACACACGGCGCAGGCCGACCCGGTGTCGAAGAAGATCACGCTGACCGCGCAGATCAACGACGGCATCTTCGTGTCGGAGCCGGACGGCTCGACGTGGTACGGCACGGAAGAACTGCAGGCGACCGACTACACGCAACGCAAGTTCGAAAAGTCGCTGCCGGTTCGCATCTGGTCGACGAGCGCCGATGTCAACGTCTCACTTGCGCAATCGCTGAAGCTGACGAGCGGCAGGTACGAAATGGCGAACCCGATGGTGTCGCTGTCGCCCAACGGGGGGGGACAAGGAAATCAAGTTCGGCGGCGCCGAAAAGATCACGCAAGTGACGATTGGCCTCGGCGGCAAATATCCTTCGCGGACTGACTCAGGACTTATGGCAGCGCGTCAGCGCCTCTGGTGTGCGAACCGAATTCGACAGTGAACGGAACGCGAATACAGGTTCTCGAAGGCGATATCGTTTTAAAGCCGCCACGGGGTTGGCATACTGACTGACGGCTCTGATTATGCCGCCCGTCATCGATTTTCCAGCAGCCGCTCTTGAAATGAGCGGGTGCCGTCATGTAGAGCCCAACGAGCCCAACGAGCCCAACGCGTTCAACAGGCTATCGCCAGCTGACTGGGCCGTTGCGCCACTGCCCGCCGATCTTGCCGGTGTTCAAGCCGACCGTGGAATAAGGCTGGACCGGATAACAGATACCAGATGCAGACGACTGCTCAACGTCGACGCGCGGATCCTGTTGTCGTCTTCACGAAAGATGTCGGCGTTGCCGGCGGTGACGTTCCCGTTGGTGGGCAGCGCGAAGGCGGGCAGCGCGGTAAAGCCGAGCAGCGAGAGGGCGGTGGCGATGCGCTTGGCGCTGCCGGGTTTGGTACGTCGGCGCGCGGTCTCCCTGACGGCACTCCAGCATCCTTGGGCCTGATTCCAGGCTGTTGCGGAGGTCTTGTTCATCCTTCGGTCATCCTGGTTGACTTTTGGAAGTCCGGCCGACCTTGAAGGCCGATCGGCCGGCGGGTGGTTGCCGACGGCCTCGCGGCCGCCGGCGACGAGCGGTCAGGCCACTCGTAACAGGCGACGGAATCCGGCCTGCCGTTCAGGCGGCGCAGCCGGAACCGTCAGGGTTCACGCTCAGGGCTTCACCAGGCCGTAGTCCAGGCCGACCAGCGCGCCGTAAAACTGGTCGTAGCCAGCCTTTACGTCGACGCGGCTGGTGCTCGACGAGCCGTAGACGCGGCCGAAATTGCCGCCGACGAGGCCGCCGAGCCGCGCGTACCGGCCGCCGGATACGGTGCCGTTCGACGACGACGACGCGGTGATGGTGCCGCCGTTGTTGCCGACGAGGCCGCCGACGTAGCTGGCGTCGCCGCCCCTGGCGGAGCCCGTCGCGCGCGACTGGTCGATATTCCCGGTCAGGATGCCGACGAGGCCGCCGACATTGCTCTGCATGCCGGCTTCGACGTCGCCCGACGCCGTCGACCGTACGATGTCGCCTCTCTCGCTGCTGCCGACGAGGCCGCCGACCGACGAGAAGTCGCCCGCCCTCACCAAGCCAGTAGCACGGGAATCGGCGATCGTCCCGAAGTTGCGGCCGACGAGGCCGCCTGCACGGCTCGAAGACCCGGCCGACACGTTGCCCTTGGCGCTCGACGTGAGGATGCGGCCCGCGTTGTACCCGACGAGACCGCCTGCCGAGCTGTTGTCCAGCGCGGCGACATTGCCTGATGCGTTGGAGGAATCCAGCGTGCCGGCGTTGGTCCCGGCAAAGCCGCCGACCGTGCTGTTGTCGCCCGCCGCTACGTCGCCGGATGCGTCGGATGCCTCGATGCGACCGGCGTTCACGCCGACAAAACCGCCGACCGTGGCGTTGTGGTCGCCGGCCACGTTGCCGCTGGCCAGGGACGTTTCGATGAAGCCGTCGTTCGAGCCCGCGAAGCCGCCGAGCGTCGATTTGCCGATGGCCCGGACATGGCCTTGCGCGTCGGACGCATGGATGCGGCCCGCCGTGCCGTTGCGGCCGACGAAGCCGCCGGCGAGGCTGTCGGCGCCGGTGACGACGTTGCCCGTTGCAGTCGACGCGTCGATGTCGCCGTCGTTGTAGCCGGCAAAGCCGCCGGCCACCGCCTTGCTGCCCGCCGTCACGTTGCCGTTGGCCTGCGACTTCCGGATCCGGCCGCTGTTCGTGCCGACGAGGCCGCCGATCGTGCTCGATGCGGCCGCGAACACGTCGCCGTCGGCCGTGGACGAGTCGATGTCGCCGAGGTTCACGCCCGCGAGGCCGCCCGCGACGCTATGCTCGCCGACGCTCACCTTGCCGCCGGCGCGCGATTCCGAGATGGTGGCCAGGTTGAGGCCGACGAGCCCGCCTGCGATGGCGTTGTTGCGCGCAGTCACGATCGCGGACGACGACGACTGCTTGACGATGCCGTCGTTGATGCCGACGAGTCCGCCGACCTTCGCGTTGGCCCCCGTCGCGTTGATGGAGCCCGCACTCGACGAGCGCTCGATCATGCCCGTGTTGTGACCGACCAGGCCGCCGGTGGCGCCATCGTGCGCGGCGTCGATGCGGACGTCGGCATGGCTGTCGCGAATCGTTGCCGATACCGGCGGCTTGTTCAGCAGCGTCAGGTTCTCGCCCACGAGGCCGCCGATCGCGTACGCGTAGCGATCGCCTTCGATGCGGCCGGATACCTTGGCGTGTTCGATCGTGCCGCCATAGTTCGAGCCGACGAGACCGCCGATGATCGCCGGCCCCGTGGCCGAGACCGCGACATTCGTGGCCGTCACGTTCGAGATCGTGCCCGAGTTGCTGCCGGCGAGCGTGCCGACCGAAGTCTGCCAATACGGCAGACCCGATGCGGTCGTCACGATGTCGCTCAGGTTGAGGTTGGCGATGCGGCCGGCGTTGTGCGAGAACAGGCCGACGGCCGTCTGGCCCGGATTGGAAATCCGCAGGCGTGTCACCGTGTTGCCGAGGCCGTCGAACACGCCGTAGAACGCCTGGTCGCCGCCGATGCTGCGCAGGCTCGTGTTCGCGCCGTCGATCGTGTTGCCGATCACGTAGCGGCCACCGCGGTTCGCATCGACGTTACGCAGGTCGGCGATGGTATGGAGAACCTTGTAGTCCTCGCCGTTCGAGCGGAACGACGCGTTGTCGCCGGACAGCGTCACGGCAGCGCCGTTGTTCAGCGTATGGCCGTTCTTCGAATTGAGTTCGAGGTGCGCGTTGCGGCCGGTGAGCTTGACCGCATCGTTGATGCGGATCCTGTCGGCGGCGTTGACGTTCAGGCTCGCGTTCGCGCCGGTGGACGACACCGTTTGCTGCAGATCGACGTTCCCCTTCTGCGACGTGAGCGTGAGCGCGCGATCGCTGTCCCACGCGACCGGGCCGCCGACGGTGAGATCGCCTTGCGTGTTCGTCAGTGCGACGTTGGTGGTGCCGAGGTTGTCCGACAGCGTGTCGGCGTCGATCGATGCGCCGGCCGGATAGAGGCTGTCGGTCTTGTTGTTTGCGACGCCTGCATTGGCCGCTTCGATGGTCCAGGTGCCGGCGGTGTTGCCCGCACGCGTGTCGACCGTGGTGCCGCGTGCGACACGAACCTGTTCGCCGCGCGTGACGACGGCACCGGCCGGCGCATCGGCGTCGGCCGCGCTCGCGTCGAGTTTGCCGCCGACGAGGACGGTGCCGCCATCGAGCGTGATCTTGCCGGCGTGGCTGGCGAGCCCCTTCGCTTCGATCGTGCCGGTGTTGTTGACGACGGCGTTCAGCAGGTTGCCAGCGGCGCGTGCAGTCATCAGCACTTCGCCGCCGTCGGCCTTGAGCAGGCCGCCGTTGTTGGCCTGCGCATCGACCGCGCCGCCTTCGACCTGGAGGCTGAGCAGGTCGTTGCCGTCGAAGTTGACCTTGAAGGTGTTGCCCGCGCCGAGCGCAATGCGGCCCATCTTGGCCTGGATCACGCCGTTGTTGGACACGCGTGCGCCAAGCAGCGCGACGCTGCCGCCGTCGGCGGCGGTGATGTGGCCGTCGTTGACGATCGATGCGGTGGAGTTGCCCGAGAAGCGGTAGTTGCCGGCGAGGAAGTCGGCGTCGGCGATGTTCCGGGTGGATGCGACGAGGCCGCCGACGTTGATCTGCGCGCCGGCACCGAACAGCACGCCGTTCGGGTTGACGAGGAAGACCTTGCCGTTGGCGTCGAGCCGGCCGTGGATCTGGCTGCCGTTGTTGCCGACCACGCGGTTCAGGGCAATCGACGTGGTGCCGGGCTGATGGAACGACACGCGCTCGTTGCCGGCGATGTTGAAGTCGTTCCAGTTGGTGATGAGCTTGTCGGTGTGCTGGTTGATCGACATCGACTTGCCGTCGTTCTCGCGGATGATGTCGGCCTTGCCGGACGTGATGTTCTCGCCGGTGGGCAGCGCGAAGGCTGGCAGGGCGACGATGCCGAGCAGGGAGAGGGCGGCGGCGACGCGCCTGGCGCTGCCGGGTTTGGCGCGGCGGCGCGCGGTTTCCCCGACCGCACTCCAGCATCCCTGGGTCTGGTTCCAGACCAGTGCGTAGGTCTTGTTCATGTTTTTTCCTCTGGAAAAAGTACTGGGATATGGCTTCGTATTGGTACGTATACCTAACGAAGCGGTGAAGACGGAAATGCGTGACTTGCACGCTTCCGACGGTGCGGGCAGCTACGCCGCCCGCGCTACTTGCGGCCCTGCCATGCCTGGCGGGCCGCTCGTCGAATGCCGCTCAGAAATACTGGGCGGCCTGCAGCCAGACACTCGGTGAGCGCGTGGCCGACGCGACCGGATCGGCGTAACCGACCGGCAGCGCGGCGGTGACGCTGACTTGATGACGCGAGCCGAACCAGCTCGCGCCGATACCGAGCGACGACAGCTGCACGGTGTTGCGCTCGCGCGACCAGCGCTGCTTGCTGAGCTGGATGCGGCCCGTGTCGGCGAACGCGCTCAGTTGCCAGCCGGGTGCGGCGAGATAGCGCAGTTCGGCCGTGGCCTGCCACCCTTGGTCGCCGCTGCCGGCGCCGAGTGCGAACGCGCGCACGCCGTACGGGCCGCCGAGGCTGAATTTTTCCGACGCGTCGAGGTTGCGCGACGACAGTTGCGCACTGAATTGGGTGTAGAGCTGGAATCGCGGGCCGAGCGCCTGCAACCGCAGCGCATTGATGTTCAGCTTCGCGAACTGGCCCAGCGTATGGACGTAGTAGTCCATGTCGAGCGGATCGTTGCCGCCGAGGTGACCGATGCCGACGGTCGCGGAGAAGCCGGTGCGGCCGCCGCCGTCGAAACCATCCTGGTTGTTGCCGCTCACGCCGAACGACCACAGATCGACGGTCTTGTCGCCGACCACGTCGAACACGCCGTACACGTCGCGCAGGTGCTTGTTTTCGTAGGTAACCTGAGCATCGACACTCGTGCGCCGGCTGCGCAGCAGCGGCTGCGTGACGAATGCGGAGCGGACGTCCGCTCCGCCGTGGTAGCGAAGCGCTTTCAGGCTGCCGCCGATCCGGTAGTTCATGTCGGAATACGCGATGCCGACACGCGTGGACGCGGGGCCGACCGGTACCTGATACGACGCGCGGTAGTAGTGCTGATTCGTGTTGCTCGTCAGGCCGCGCAACGAGAAGCGATCGCCCACGCGCAGCGGCGCGTTGACGTCGATACTGCCGGTTGCGCGGTAGCGGCCGGTCAGCGGATCGCCGAAGTTGTCGAGCTCGATCGAGCCGGTGGCGAGCCTGGCCGGGTCGGCGTCGATCACGAGGTCGGTCGTGCCGGGCTCGGCGCCGGGCCGCAGCGTGCCCTTCGCATCGACGCCGGGCATCTCGTTCAGCAGCGTGAGGCTGCGTTCGAGACGGCCGCCGTGCGCGATTTCGCCGGGTTGCAGCGACGTCAGCGGCTGGCGCAGCGCGCGGTCCAGCACGCGCGTGCGGTTGTGCAGTTCGATCTGCCCGTAGCGGCCTTCGACGACGGCGATGCGCACGACGCCGCGTTCGATGTCCTGACGAGGCAGATAGGCACGGGCGAGGACGTAGCCGTGCTCGCGGTAGTAGGTCGTGATTTTGCCCGCGGCCTGCTGCAGATCGTTGAAACTCAGGTCGCGGCCGACGAGATCGGTGAGCAGCGCGTCGAGCTGCGCTGCCGGAATGGCCGCATTGCCGTCGATGACGAATGCGCTGACCGTGACGCGCGGGCCCGTTTCATCGCTCGCGGCGGGCTCGGGTTCGGCGGGCGCGACGTCGATCTTCGGGCCGGTGGCCGCAGGTAGTGACGGGCGCACGGTTTCGATGTCGCGCATCGATTGTCCCGCGCTGGGCATCTGCGAGAACGCGTAGCCGGGGAGCAGCAGCGTGGTGGCGACACAGCCGATCAGGCTGCGTCCCGTCATGACGCGCCATGCATGAGCACTGGTGCGTGCGGTGCAGCGGGAGAAGGTACCTGCGGTTGCGCGTGGCGCACTCGCGTGCGAGCCGGAGACGGTTGCCGATTTGCGCGCGAATGCGGGCACCTGAATGTGACGAACGATACGAATATCCCACCCCGGATAGGAAATCAGGACCGGTCTCGGACGTTGGAGCCGATCGGTTGGTATAGGCGGGGATATTACGAAACGGTTTCACGCGTGAATATTGAACAAGTACTAGCGCACGTGCGAAATCAGTCAGTTTTGCACGATTTTTTGTGCCGGCTGCGTTTGGCTTCGCAGATCGGCGTAGAACGGCGCGGCGCGATCGACCGCGCGCCGCGTCGATATCGGGGTGCGCGTCACCCGTTGCAGAAAATCTCGCTATACGCGCTCAACGCCGGCACGCCACCGAGATGCGCATACAGCACCTTCGATCCCGGTTCGAATTCCCCACGACGTACCTTGTCGATCATCCCGTGCATCGATTTTCCTTCGTAGACGGGATCGGTCAGCATGCCTTCCAGTCGTGCACACAGGCGAATCGCCTCCAGCGTGCCATCGTTCGGCAGTCCGTATTCCGGCCCGGCATAGCGCGTGTCGAGCACGACGTCTGCGTTCGTGATCGGCCGACCGAGATCGACCAGTTCGGCCGTATGCCGCGCGATGCGCGTGATCTGTTCATGGGTGCGCTCGGGTGTCGCCGACGCGTCGATGCCGATCACGCGGTCGGCACGCCCGTCGGCCGCGAAGCCGACGACCATTCCCGCCTGCGTGCTGCCCGTCACCGAGCAGACCACGACGTAATCGAACTTGAATCCGAGTTGTGCTTCCTGCGCACGCACTTCTTCCGCGAAGCCGACGAACCCGAGCCCGCCGAGCGGATGCTCGGAACAGCCGGCCGGAATCGGGTAAGGCTTGCCGCCCGCCTGCCGCACGCTCTCCATCGCGTCCTCCCAACTGCGGCGAATGCCGATGTCGAAGCCGTCCGACACGAGCCGCACGTCCGCGCCCATCATCCGCGACAGCTGGATGTTGCCGACGCGGTCGTACACCGGGTCTTCATAGTTGACCCAGTGTTCCTGCACGAGCACGCATTTCATCCCGAGATGCGCGGCGACGGCCGCGACCTGGCGCGTCTGGTTCGACTGCACGCCGCCGATCGACACGAGTGTGTCGGCGCCTTGCGCGAGTGCGTCGGGGACGAGGTATTCGAGTTTGCGCGTCTTGTTGCCGCCGAACGCGAGGCCGCTGTTGCAGTCCTCGCGCTTCGCGTACAGCTCGACCTTGCCGCCGAGGTGCTCGCTCAGGCGCTTGAGCGGCTGGATCGGCGTCGGGCCGAACGTGAGCGGATAACGAGGGAAACGTTGCAGGTTCATTGGCGTGCTCCGGAAAGCGGTGGGCGGGAAATCGGATCGTTCGGACACAGCCGGCAAGGCATGTCCCGACGAGAAAAATGATAGGCAGAAGCGCGCGAAATGAGCTTGCGAAGTAAATAGAGATGGCCTACGTTATCGATGGTATGTGGGAGAGACAAACAATTTTGATTCGTCGATAAGGAAGATCGCGCAATGAAATTAGATCGAGGTAGCGCATCGCTGGCCGACGCCGCACCGGCGCTCGATCGCATCGATCGCGCGATCCTGCGGCAACTGCAGCAGGACGCGTCGATCTCCAACGTGAGCCTCGCGGCGAAGGTGAAGCTGAGCGCGCCGGCGTGCCTGCGGCGCGTCGAGCGGCTGAAGGAAATGGGGCTGATCCGCGGCATCGTCGCGTTGCTCGATCCGAAGCCGCTCGGTGCGGGGATGCTGGTCGTGATCGGCTTCGTGCTGGATCGCTCGACGCCCGAAGCGTTCGCCGCGTTCGAGAAGGCCGCTCAGAAAGTGTCGGGATGCGTCGAGTGCCATGTCGTGACCGGTGAATTCGACTACTTCATGCTGGTGCGCACGCGCGACAACGACAGCTTCAACCGGCTGCACGCCGAGCAACTGCTGTACCTGCCCGGGGTGCGGCAGGTACGTTCGTTCATGGTGCTCAAGGAGATTCTGTCGACGCATGCGCTGCCGTTGTAGACGCCTGCGACTGGCGAAGATGTGGCCGGCGGATGCGCCGGTGTCGGTAAGCGGACATGCGCTGCCGTTGTAGACGTGTGCGACCGGCGAAGATGTGGTCGACGGATGCGCCGGTGTCGGTAGGCGGACATGCGCTGCCGTTGTAGACGTGTGCGACCGGCGAAGATGTGGCAGGCGGATGCGCCGGTGTCGGTAAGCGGACATGCGCTGCCGTTGTAGACGCCTGCGACTGGCGAAGATGTGGTCGACGGATGCGCCGGTGTCGGTAGGCGGACATGCACCGCCGTTGTAGACGTGTGCGACCGGCGAAGATGTGGCCGACGGATGCGCCGATCGAGATAAGGCGACTTCAGCGGATGAGCGGCATGCGTCGAAGCACGCCGCGCGTGCGCGGTTCGTCCGCCGGCGATGCGGAAAGGGATGCCCGCCTGTCGGGCGGCAGCCGTGCGGCCGCCCGGCCGGGCCGAGCAAAGTCGAACGATGTACCGCTCAGCGCTGCCAGGGCGCCGCGCCAGGCTGCTGTTCGGTCTTGCCGAGCCGCTCGCGCGCATCGCGCACGATCTGCGCATCGATCTCGCCTTCGTCCGCAAGCGCCTTCAATGCAGCGAGCACGATGCTCGCCCGATCGACTTCGAAGAACGCGCGCAGCGCCTCGCGCGTATCGCTGCGGCCGAACCCGTCGGTGCCGAGCGTCACGTAGCGGCGCGGCACGTATGCGCGGATCAGCTCGGGCACCGCGCGCACGTAGTCGGTCGCCGCGATCACGGGGCCGCGCGTCGCGGCAAGCTGCTGCGTGACATAAGGTTCGATCGCCGCGTCGCCGAGCCGCGACAGCCGTTCGGCTTCCATCCCGTCGCGCTGCAGCTCACTGAAACTCGTGACGCTCCACACGGCCGCATCGATGCCCCAGTCGTCCTTCAGCATCCGCTGCGCGGCGAGCGCTTCGCCGAGGATCGCGCCCGCGCCGAGCAACTGCACGCGCGCGGTGGCGTTCGCGTCGGACGGCAGCCGGTGCATACCCTTCAGGATGCCTTCGCGTCGCGCGGCCGGATCGTCGTCGGGCATCGACGGCTGCCCGTAGTTCTCGTTCGTGACGGTCACGTAATAGAACACGTCGTGCTGCTGCTCGACCATCTCGCGCATCCCCGCATCGACGATCGTCGCGACTTCGTACGCGAACGCCGGATCGTACGCGCGGCAGTTCGGGATCGTGGACGCCGCGAGATGACTGCTGCCGTCCTGGTGCTGCAGCCCCTCGCCGCCGAGCGTCGTGCGGCCCGACGTCGCGCCGACGAGGAAGCCGCGCGAGCGCTGGTCGGCAGCGGCCCAGATCAGGTCGCCGATGCGCTGGAAGCCGAACATCGAGTAATAGATGTAGAACGGCAGCATCGGCAGGTCGTGCACGCTGTACGCGGTCGCGGCGGCGATCCACGACGACACCGCACCGGCTTCCGAAATCCCTTCCTCGAGAATCTGCCCGCGCGTGTCCTCGCGGTAGTACAGCATCGAGCCGAGATCCTCGGGTTCGTAGCGCTGCCCGAGCGGCGAATAGATGCCGACCTGCCGGAACAGGTTCGCCATGCCGAACGTGCGTGCTTCGTCCGCGACGATCGGCACGACGCGCGGGCCGAGCGCCGGGTCCTTCAGCAGCGCGGCCAGCATGCGCACGAGCGCCATCGTCGTCGACATCTCGCGGCCCGCCGCGTTCAGCGCGAACGCACCCCAGGCTGGTGTCGGCGGGACGGTGAGCCCCTCCGACGCCACCATCCGCCTTCTGGGCAGATAGCCGCCCAGGGCAGCCCGGCGAGCGTGCAGGTAGCGCATCTCGGGGCTGTCTTCGGCTGGTTTGTAGAACGTGAGCTGCTCGACGTCGAGATCCGACAGCGGCAGCCGGAAGCGGTCGCGGAACGCCTTCAGGTCGTCGACGTCGAGCTTTTTCTGCTGATGGGTCGTCATGCGCCCCTGGCCGGCTGCGCCCATGCCGTAGCCCTTCATCGTCTTCGCGAGGATCACGGTCGGCTGGCCGCGGTGGGCGAGCGCGCGCGCATACGCGGCGTGCAGCTTGCGCGCGTCGTGGCCGCCGCGGCGCAGGCGGTCGATTTCCGCGTCGGTGAGCTGCGCGGCGAGTGCGTCGAGTGCCGGATCGCGGCTGAAGAAGCGCGCGCGGTTGTATGCGCCGTCGTTCGCGGAGAAGGTCTGGAACTGGCCGTCGACGGTATCGGCGAATGCGCGGGCGAGCGCGCCCGCATGATCGCGCGCGAACAGCGGATCCCAGTCGGAACCCCACAACACCTTGATCACGTTCCAGCCGGCACCTGCGAACAGCGCCTCGAGCTCGTCGATCACGCGGCCGTTGCCGCGCACCGGGCCGTCGAGCCGCTGCAGATTGCAGTTGATCACGAACACGAGGTTGTCGAGCCCGTCGCGCGCGGCGAGCGACAGCGCGCCGAGCGATTCGGGCTCGTCCATCTCGCCGTCGCCGAAGAAGCCCCACACCGTGCGGCCTGCCGTGTTCGCAAGGCCGCGATGCTGCAGGTAGCGCATGAAGCGCGCCTGGTAGATCGCGTTGATCGGGCCGATGCCCATCGAGCCGGTCGGGAATTGCCAGAAGTCGGGCATCAACCACGGGTGCGGATACGAACACAGGCCGGGCCCCGCGATTTCGCGGCGGTAGTGCTTCAGGTGTTCGTCGTCGAGGAAGCCTTCGAGATACGCGCGTGCATAAACGCCGGGCGACGAATGCGGCTGGAAGTAGACGAGGTCGCCGCCCGTGCCGCGTTCAGCGTTTTCGCTGCGGGCTTCGGCCGTTGCCGCGCGGAAGAAGTGGTTGAAGCCGACCTCGAACAGGTCGGACGCCGATGCGTAGCTCGCGATATGGCCGCCGAGCTCGCCGTAGGCGCGGTTCGCGCGCACGACCATCGCGAGCGCGTTCCAGCGCAGCGCGGCCGACAGCCGCTCTTCAAGCTCGGCATCGCCCGGGTAGGGCGGCTGGTCGTGCGCGGCGATCGTGTTCACGTACGGCGTGACGGACCCGCGCGCCGCTGCCAGGCCGTTCGCGTGCGCGTGCGCGGCGAGCCGGTCGAGCAGGAACTGCGCGCGATCCTTGCCGACGTGCGCGACGACCGCGTCGAGCGCTTCCAGCCATTCGGTGGTTTCTTCGGGGTCGGCGTCGGCATGCGCGAGATTCGCGTGCCGCGTGGCGTCGATTCCGTTCGACAGGTCCGTCATCGCAGGTCTCCCGCGCACCGGTTCGGAGCGGCGCGCAATCAGTGGCAATCGGTCGAATCATGCTACCCGCCGATCCGCAAAATATGCGTCTGATTTCATTGGGATTTCTGGATTGAATAGTGTAAATATTCCGGTTATGGCCACTCTTTCGGAATATTTCGACCATGAGCGCAAACCCGCGGCGGCTCGACCGCATCGACATCGGCATCCTGAACCAGCTTCAGCAGAACGCGCGGATCACGAACGCGGAACTCGCGCGTGCGGTGAACCTGTCGGCTACGCCATGCTTCAACCGCGTGCGCGCACTGGAGAAGCTCGGGCTGTTCCGTCAGCAGGTCACGCTGCTCGACCCGGAGCCGCTCGGGTTGCGAATCAACGTGTTCATCCAGGTCAGCCTGGAAAAACAGGTCGAGGATGCGCTGCAGCGTTTCGAGGAAGCGATCTCGCAGCGGCCCGAGGTGATGGAGTGCTACCTGATGTCGGGCGACGCCGATTACCTGCTGCGCGTCGTGATGCCCGACATGCGGACGCTCGAGCGCTTCATCATCGAGCGGCTGACGACGATTCCCGGCGTGTCGAACATCCGGTCGAGCTTTGCGCTGAAGCAGGTGCGCTACAAGACCGCGCTGCCGCTGCCGGCGGCGGGGCTCACGCTCGTCGATCCGGACGAAGCCGCTTCGGACTGGAGCTGAACGCGCGTTAGCGGGGGACGCAGTCGGCTTGCCGACGGAACGGCGACCGTCTCCCGACACCGCCGAAAGAGACCGAACGAAATGCGCACACAAGCGCGTTGCACCTTCACGACGCCGCGCGGCGCGATCGCGTATGCTCGTCCCGTCAACGGCGAAGGCGGCGGCCGCCGGAGCCGGATCAATCGTGTGACGACCAATCGACGAGCGAGGGCATGATGGCAAGACAGACGATGGCGGAATATCTGGCGAAGACGCTGGCGGCAGCGGGCGTCGAGCGCATCTGGGGCGTGACGGGCGACAGCCTGAATGGGCTGTCGTTCAGCCTGAGCCAGATCGGCTCGATCCGCTGGATGCATACGCGGCACGAGGAAAGCGCCGCGTTCGCGGCCGGCGCGGATGCCGCATCGACCGGGCGGCTCGCCGTGTGCGCGGGCAGCTGCGGCCCCGGCAACCTGCACCTGATCAACGGACTGTACGACTGCCACCGCAACCACCAGCCGGTGCTTGCGATCGCCGCGCACATTCCGTCGACCGAGATCGGCCTCGGCTACTTCCAGGAAACCCATCCGCAGGAGTTGTTTCGCGAATGCAGCCATTTCGCGGAGCTCGTGACCAACGCGTCGCAGTTCCCGCGCGTGCTTGCGCGCGCGATGCGCACCGCGATCGAGGAGCGCGGCGTGGCCGTGATCGTGCTGCCGGGCGACATCGCGCTCGGCGATGGGCCGGAGGAGCTGCCTGCGTGGAGCGAATCGGCGCCGCCGTCCATCCTGCCGGCGGACGCCGATCTCGACCGGCTCGCGGCGCTGCTCAATGCGTCGGACGCGGTCACGCTGCTGTGCGGCAGCGGCACGCAGGGCGCGCACGACGAAGTGGTCGCGCTGGCCGACATGCTCGGCGCGCCGGTCGTGCATGCGCTGCGCGGCAAGCAGTTCGTCGAATGGGACAACCCGTTCGACGTCGGGATGACGGGGCTGATCGGCTTCAGCTCCGGCTATCACGCGATGGAATCGTGCGACACGCTGCTGATGCTCGGCACGGACTTCCCGTACCGGCCGTTCTATCCGACCGACGCGAAGGTTGCACAGATCGACTGGAAGGGCTCGCAGCTCGGCCATCGCGCACCGCTCGCGCTCGGGCTCGTCGGCACCGTGAAGGAAACGATCGCGGCGCTGCTGCCGCGCCTCACGCGCAAGACGCAGCGGCGCTTCCTCGAGAACGCGCTGAAGCACTACGCGACCGCGCGCAAGGGGCTCGACGATCTCGCGGTGGCCGAACCGCCGGGCCGCGCGATTCACCCGCAATACCTGACGAAGATCGTCGACGAAGTCGCGGCCGACGACGCGATTTTCACGGCCGACGTCGGCACGCCGACGCTGTGGGCCGCGCGCTACCTGACGATGAACGGCAAGCGCCAGTTGCATGGCTCGTTCAATCACGGTTCGATGGCGAACGCGATGCCGCAGGCGCTCGGCGCGCAGGGCGCGCATCCGGGGCGGCAGGTCGTGTCGCTGTCGGGCGACGGCGGGCTGTCGATGCTGCTCGGCGATCTGCTGAGCGCGCGCCAGCTCAACCTGCCGATCAAGATCGTCGTGTACAACAACAGCCTGCTCGGCTTCGTGTCGATGGAGCTGAAAGCGGCCGGCTATCTCGACACGAACGTCGACCTGAGCCCGACCGACTTCGCGGCGATCGCGAAGGGCGCGGGGATCTTCAGCGTGCGCGTCGAGCATTCGGAGAACGTCGAGCACGCGCTGCGCACCGCGTTCGCGCACGACGGGCCGGCGGTCGTGGACGTCGTCACGTCGAAGTACGAACTCGCGATGCCGCCGAAGATCGAGATCGCGCATGCGAAGGGGTTCAGCCTGTTCATGCTGCGCGCGATCCTGAGCGGGCGCGGCGACGAGATCGTCGAGCTGGCACGGACCAACCTGCGGTGAGATTGCGGCGCGGCGCAGCGCGGGTAATGGGCTCGCGGCCGCGTCGGTCGGCGTGCATGCAGTCGGCACGTGATTCGGCCCGGCCGGTGTCGAAGGCCGACCGTCGCACATTCGCGTGGTGGCCGAGGCAGCGCTCAAGTGCCTGAAGGTCGATCGCATCGATCTGTTCTACCAGCATCGTGTCGATCCGAACGTGCCGATCGAGGACGTCGCGGGCACCGTGAGGGGCCTGATCGGCGAAGGCAAGGTCGCACATTTCGGGCCGCCGGTGGCCGGTGAGCAGACGATTCACGATCGTCGGCGAGCGTTGCCCCGCGCAGCTTCATCAGCGCGTCGACCGCTGAGCGGGCGTTCGGCGGCGGCACGCATGCGTCGGCGACGCAATCAGGGACAATCTTCACGTCGCCTTAAGTTTGCATTTCCTAGAATCGATTGATCGTCGCTTTGCCGCGACGGACCCATTTGTTCAGGAGGATGCACGTGAAAGAGCCCCGTGTCGCCGTAGCCCTGTTCCCCGCAGTCATCGGCACGTCGAAGCTGAACGCGCAACCGCGCAAGGTGGGCCGATGACCTGGCCGAACGCGTTGCGTGTCTCGGCACTGTTCGTGCGCGAGTGGGTCGGCCGTCCGGCCGCGGTGGGCGCGTTGTGCCCGAGTTCGCGGCATCTGGCGCGCGCGATGGCCGATGCGGTGCCGGACGGCGACGGGCTCGTCGTCGAGCTCGGCGGCGGAACCGGCGCGATTACCGCCGCGTTGCTGGAGCGCGGCGTCGCGCCGCGGCGCCTCGTCGTGGTCGAGCGGTCGCCGGCGTTCGTGCAGCACCTGCGACGGCGCTTTCCCGGTATCTCGATCGTGTCGGGCGATGCACGCCAGCTCGAACGGTTGCTACCGCCCGACACGCGGGTCGACGCGATCGTGTCGTGCCTGCCGCTGCGCACGCTGCCGCGCCAGGACGTGACGGCGATCGTCGATCAGTGCCAACTCGTGCTGTCGGTCGACGGGGTAATGATCCAGTTCACCTACGACCTGCGATCGCCCGACCGTCATCCGCTGGGCGATCCGGCATTTGTTGCCGATGCCAGCCGGATCGTGTGGGCAAATATTCCGCCCGCGCGCATCGTGACGATGCGCAAGGCCGCCATCGGACAGGTGGCGTGATGTCAGCGTAATACCAACGTAATACCGCGCTTCCTTTCATCGACCTTCCGGACGCTGCCGGATGCGGCTCATGTCGCGGTATCCGGCACGGGTGCCGCAGGTTGCGACGCGATGCGCCGGATGAAGCGGTCGAGCGGCGTTGCGTAGCCGCGCGCGATGACCGCGCTCAATCCGGCCGACAAGACCAGATACGCGACGAGCAGCATGAGCTTGTCGTCGCCATGCGTGGCGGACGGTGGCCACACCGTGCGCAGTGTGCCGAGCGCGATCAGGTGGAACAGGTACAGCTCGTAGCTGAGGCGGCCGCTCCAGCGCAGCGGCGCGAGCGCACGGCCCTGCGTGCGCTCGCCGCGGGCATGCGCGCCGATCAGCAGCACGGCGGTGCCGAGCGCCATCGCGGACACGCCGATTACATGGCCTTGCGCAATTGGCCATGCGAGATAGAGCACGGTCATCGCGATCGCGGCCAGCCATTGCACTGGCGCCGCGGCGAGCCTCTGCCAGCTCGCGCGCCCGGCCAGCAACGCCGTGCAGCAGCCGATCGCGATTCCGTCGAAGCACGCGAAATACGCATACAGAAAACCGCCTTCGTCGCCCGCATGCGTGAAGCGATATACGGGACCGGTCGCGGCGATCGCCAGCCAGAACGCGAACAGTCGCGCGTCGCGGCGCAGCGCGATGCACATCAGCGGAAACGACAGGTAGAACACCTCCTCGACCGACAGCGACCACAGCACGCCGAGCGCATAGTTGACCCATCCGTACGCGCCGATCAGCACGTTCATCCAGAACGTCAGCGACGCGAGATTGACGAGCCAGAACGACACGGCGACACCCTGCGGCGCGTGGTTTGCGAAGATCGGCACACCGGCTGCCGCCAGCCCGTTGACGAGTACGAGCAGCAGGAGCAGGCACGGGACAATGCGGGCGATGCGCGATACGTAGAACGCGCGCACGTTTATCGCGCCGAGACTGCCCCAGCGGCGGCGCGCATTCGACGTGATCAGGTAGCCGGAGATCACGAAGAACATCGTCACGCCGTAGTTGCCGTTGCGGACCACGGCATGCACGGCATCCCAGCCGAACACACGCGCGAAAGACGTGTCGCGCAGCGAATACGGGATGTTGAAGTGA
Organism: Burkholderia sp. Bp9031; assembly: GCF_003857965.1. NCBI lineage: Bacteria > Pseudomonadati > Pseudomonadota > Betaproteobacteria > Burkholderiales > Burkholderiaceae > Burkholderia > Burkholderia sp. Bp9031. The sequence goes on along the minus strand of NZ_QTPW01000012.1, from coordinate 46,107 downwards.
TGCAGCAGGACGAGCAGGATCGACACGCCGCGCAGCACGTCGATCCGCGCATTGCGCGGCCCGGTGCTCATTGCGGGCGGCCCGGTTCCGCACGCGCTGGCAGCGCGGCAAGGAACGCGTTGCTGGCACGCAGGCCGGCGTCGGGATGGGTGTCGGGCATCATGATGCGACAGGGAGGCAAGCGGGACTCCATCGGATCGGGACCGGGGCGGCCGCGCGCGATGCGGGCGAACTGCCCGGAGGCGGCGAATCATACGCACAATGAAAGCAACGTCCGGCATCGCGGACGCCGAGCGTCGGGATGGCACACAGTGTATCGGCGCGGCGTGGGCCATTGTCCTGTCAGCGTTGACGGGGCGCACACGCGACTTGTGCTGGAATCACTTTGCCCGCGTCGCCGGTCGACGCGTCGTACTTCTCGAGCGACAGCACGTGCTGCGCGTCGACCGTGGACGCCGGCGTGATCTTGCGTGCTGACCGGTGACCCAGCCAACAGACGCGGAGGGGCATGCCCTTCATGCGACGTTACAGGTCTGGATCGAGACCGAAGTGCAAGAGCGTCTCCCGGCGACAGCGTGCTTCGGCGTCGGCCATCGAGATGACGCGCAGCGTGCTCTTGGATCGATCGATTCGCCCGACGTCGAACACTTTTACTTGAGATGGCACAGCCTGCGTGCCGGCCGGCTGTGTATCGTGTTCGACAGCCGACGTGAGTACGGCATGCGAATGATCGTGATGGCGTTCACGCGCGATGAGCTCGTCAATGAGCTGTCTGAATTGCGAGAAGCGAATGGGGGGACGCCCGTTCATTGTGCTAGGGCGCCTGTCCGCAGGCTTTGCGATCCGGAATCCGCTGATCGCACGGTGCTTTGGGGTCATCCGTATATCCCTTTTTCGATCAAGTATTGTTGCAGCGCCAGCACTGACTCGCCATGAGGTGCTACGTTGAATGTCATTGCGCGATGCGTCCCGGCGGCACGCCAGAAGTCGCGTCCGGATCGCGTCGCGTAAAGGGCACGCAGTGACCGAAGCGATCCGTCGGCCAACCCGACCGGATAACCCTGGAAATACTGGAACAGTGCGGCCTCGTCGCGTTGCGGGTCGGGAATGGGCGCATCGAAGCCGAACCTTGGCCATGCGTAGTACCCGTAGAGCCGAGGCCCGCCGGGTTCTGGCGGCGCTTTGCGGCCACCTATTGCGAACGTGGTGATCCAGTCGATCCCCAACCTATCACACGCCCTGACGATCCGCCACAGCATCGTCGCGCCGAGTCCCGCGACAGCGTTATCGACGAGATCGATGGTCCCGAGTTCGAGTGCGGACGTGTCCGGGGTTTGAAGGACGGACACGCGATTCGTCGATCGGATCAGTATCGGATGAGTGACGGCGAATGTCAGTCTGTTCGCGCTGTCGAGATAAGCTTGAATGTCCGACCCAGCGGGCGCGCCGCACAGCGAAACCAGCAATTCGTCGGAAACGTGACCGTCGACGCCAAGCAACGAGGAGATGTCCAGATCGTTTCGATCGATCGCGAGCCGATCGTCGAAGTACGTTGTCTCGTACGGCAGAACATGACTGAGATCGACACGCTGGACGGGCATGGTTACTGGCAAGGCATGGAAAGCTCCCAGCATATCGGCACGGAGCAGGCTCGCCGAGTCGACCGATCGGCCAGATCGCAGGGCTGAGCGCCAGTCTTTCGCCTGCGTTACGGTCTGCTACCCGACGATCCGATCTCATTGATCGAAGCGATGGCCGACGAGCGGCGGCGGGCGTCGCTCGAGGCGTTCGCGTCGCGGAACTGCCGACGCGCGGGCGCGGCCGGCGGAAGTCGGGGGAGCGAGGAAGCCAGAAAGCCAGAAAGCCAGAAAGCCAGAAAGCCAGAAAGCCGTCGGACGGACTCGCCGCCGAACGGCCAACAGCGCGCATGCATGCCGGCATGCCGTTTTTGCATTGCAATGCCGTTTTTTTGCACGGTATTGATGCGGCGCCTTCTAAGCTCGGAATGTGTCCAACAGCCGGGACGCCCGCCGTCCTCGCCATGAGCTTCATCCATCCCGTCCCCGCATTTTGATGCCCAGCTGCGCGCCGGCCCTGCGGCACCACCATTCCGTTGCCACCGCCGCGAGCGCGCCTGCAACTGTCCGTCACGCTGACGGCCGACACCGGCGCGCTCGCGCACGCCCGGCTCGCAGCCCTGCTGCACTCCCCGCTCGGCGTGTATGTGGTCAGCGCGCACGCCGTGCGCGACGTGATCCGCGTGCAATTCGACATCGTGCCGGAGGATCTCGACTTCACGCTGCACATGCTGATCGCGCAGCAGACCGATGCCGTGATCGGCCCCGTCGCCCGCCGTTTGCACGTCGGCGCACCGGTTCGCCCGGCCGGGGAACGCTGATTGCTCCTTTGATTTGCCGCCGTTGCGCCGGTCGCCGTGCTGTCCGCCGGCCGGTCGCGGCGGACGTTTGTGCGCCGCGTCGTACGCGGCGCTGGCCCTTGACACGGAGGATCCATGTACTTCACGGAAGAAGTGCACACCGCACGTCCGGCAAGCGGCCGCGCGGGCGTGGTGACGCTGCCGTCGGGCCGGCAGCTCGCCCGGCAGTTGCTGGTGACGGTTCGCGTGGCGGATGTGCTGCTGCGCCAGGCGATCCGGGTGCCGGATCGCCATCAATGGTCGGTCGACATCGAACGCGTCGACGCGGCAGGCGGCCCGCTGGCCGCCTGGGATTCGCACGTGATGCTGCGGGTCGCGAAGGCGTTCGCGCCGTCGGTCGATGCGAACGCGCGCGCCGGCGATCCCGATCAGGTTGCAGTCGAAATCCGGCTGTTTCTTCCCGAGCAGGCATATCTGGGCGAACAGCGGGTCGGCATCTTCGGCCGGCGGAACGGCAAGCGGTTCGGCGCCACGCTGTCGGTGACGGCCGGCTCGCAATGGGGCGGCCGGCGCAACGAATGCGTTCCGCACAACGGGCGGCATGTGCACGGCGACACGCTGGAAGCGCTCGTCGACACGGTGGCGGCCATCGTCAACGCGGCGTTGCTCGCGGCCGGCCATCCGCGTCCGGACGGTTCGTGACGATGCAGCCGGCGCGCGCCTGACCGTGGTTCAGGCGTCGCCGGTCTGGCCGGTTTGCCGCTGCAGGTCTTCCATCAGTTGTTCCGCGAGAAAGTCGCACGGCGGGCGCTTCGATTTCGTGCTGCGCGCGAGGATCAGCTCCAGCGGCGGCAAATCAGGCAGCCCGTGCGAGCGGCCGAGCATCGACAGTTGCGCCGGAATCGCGCAGCGCGCGAGCGGCGCGACCGCGAGGCCGGCCTCGACCATGCTGAGCAGCCCGAGCAGGCTCGGGCTTTCATAGGAAGTCCGGAACGGCAGCTTCGCGCGTTCGAGGCTGCGGATCGCGTTCTCGCGTGCGACGCTGCCCGGCATGAACACCGCGATCGGCAGCGGCCGTTCTTCCCACACGCGCGGCCCGTTCGTCATCGCGGCCCACGCCATCGGCTCGTGGCGGATGAAGTCGCCGGACAGCCCCTTGATGCGCGTGCCGCACACGAGGTCGACGGTGCCGTCCTTCAACAGCGGTGCGAGCGCGCTGCTCGGCAGCCCGATCACCTGGATCTCGACCTTCGGATAGGTCGCGGAGAACTTCTTCAGCACTGACGGCAGCAGCGACGACGCATAGTCGTCCGGCACGCCGATGACTACCTTGCCGGTCACTTCCGGCCGCACCACGGCCGCCCACGCCTCGTCGCGCAGCGCCAGCATTCGTCTGGCAAATCCCAGCAACACCTCGCCTTCGCGCGTCAGCACGATGCTGCGCGGCTTGCGCACGAACAGCGGCCGACCGATCGCATCCTCGAGGCTCTTGATCTGCATGCTCACGGCCGACTGCGAGCGGTTCACCGCTTCGGCGGCGCGGGTCATGTTGCCGGTTTCCGCGACGGCGACGACGGTGGCCAGCACGTCGTGATCGAGCATCTTCATCGGTATCAGGAAAACTGAACGTAACGATCAGCATTATGCGTTTTTATTGTCGCTGTGTGTCTGCCATAGTGGAATCAAGCCAGCCGTATCGTTCGATGCGGTGCGGCAATTACGCCGGCGTGCCCGGCATGCAGCGTTGAACAGGGAAGAGTGGTGTACCGATGATGGATCATCCGTTGCGCGCCGCACTGGCCGCGGAATTGCATGCCCGGCCGTTCCTGCGGCTCGCCGAAGCCGTGTCGCTCACGCACTACGCGATCTATGCGGACGGCCAGCCCGACATCCACGAAACACTGCTGCATGCGCTGTGCCGCGACACCGGCATTGCCGAGCCGCAAGACGGCGCGACCCACTACGCGGTGCAGTCGCCGTGCGGCTGGCATCTGAAGTGGGAACGCCACACCGAATTCTCGACCTTCACGTTCGTCGCGCCGCGCCGCGACACCGGCTATTTCGACGATCTCGCGATCGAGGGGATCCCGGCCGCCTGGTTCGCGCGGCTCGCGGGCATCCGCTTCGTCGCGGTGCGCATGGAGTTGCTGTCGGGCGACGCCGCGCGGCTCGTGTGCGGCGACCTGCGCCGCTGGATCGACGGGCCGGCGCTCGTCGGCAGCAATGTGCTCGGCGGCGGCAAGGTGTTTTGCGACTGGCACGTGCGCGACGACGGCTTCATGCGCTTTCTTGTCATCGACGAGGATTTCCGCGAGGAGCAGGGCGGCCGTCTGCTGCAGCGCCTCTACGAAATCGAGACGTACCGGATGATGGCGCTGCTCGCGTTGCCGGTCGCGCGGCGGATGAGCCGCGAGCTCGACGAGATCCACGCGGCGCTGCATGCGCTGATGCAGCGGATGGATGCGAGCGGCGCCGTCGGCGACGACGCGGCCCTGCTCGTGAAGCTCACGCATCTCGCGGTGCGGGTCGAAGCGCTGTCGGGCTCCGGCGGCCGCTTCAGTGCGTCGCGCGCGTACGAAAAGCTCGTGCTGGCACGCATCCAGGAATTGCGCGAGGAGCGCATCGAAGGGATGCCGACGATCGCGGAATTCATGGAGCGGCGCTTCGCGCCTGCAATGGAAACCTGCCGCAGCGTGTGGGCGCGTCACGAGCAGATCGCGGCGCGGATCGCGCGCGCGGTCGACCTGCTGCGCACGCGCGTGAATCTTGCGCAGGAAAAGGACGTGACGCGCTTGCTGGCCGGCATGGAGCGCACCGCGCGCAACCAGCTTCATCTGCAGCACGCCGTCGAAGGGCTGTCGGTGGCAGCCATTTCGTACTACGTGCTGTCGCTCGCAACGGCGGCATTCAAGGCGCTGCACGTGATGAACCTGCCGGTCGATCCCGAACTGGCGGAAGGCCTGCTGATCGCGCCGGTCGTGTTCGCGGTGATTCATATCACGCGACGCACGCGCGCGCAGCTCGCGCGCTCGGAGGCCGCGCATGACGGCACGTCCGTGCCAACCGTGCATGCGGCCGCGTTGAAACAGGCCAATTAGAACATCGACAACATATCAAAAGGAGTGGAGATGACTTTTACGCAAACGCAATCCGGGTTTTTCACGGGCCTCGACGCATTCGACCAGCCGGTCCGGGACGACACCGGCGCACCGGAAGAAGCGCACGTGACGTCGTATCAGGCCGTGCTGCAGGAGCCGATGGCGTCGCTCGTCGGCAGCACGATCGATCGGCCGGATGTCGCGGCGGTGGCGATTCTCGGGTACAACTGACGCGCGTTCGTATCGCATCGTTTCGATGTAGCGCAGGCGTTCCGGTCGATTCGCGGATCGGACGCCCGCGCGGGACATGTCGTGCCGCAAGCTCGGCACCGAGCACCTGACCGACCGCGAGATCTGCATCCTTGCGAGCAGAGATCGCAGAATGCGCGGCATCGACGGCTGTCGGTATCCCGACGCCGCCCACGCCGACCAGGAGGCATACCGTGACGACCCCACTCGATCAATACGCCAGGCAGTACGTGCGATTCGAAGACGAACGCACGCGCCCCGTCCGCGACTTGCTGGCCGCGGTGCCCGATACGCCGATCCGTACCGCGATCGACATCGGCTGCGGGCCCGGCAACTCCACCGAGGCGCTGATCGCGCGCGCGCCGGACGCGACGATCCGCGGCATCGACGCGTCGCCGGACATGATCGCGGCCGCGCGCAAGCGCCTGCCCGCGCTGCGTTTCGATCTCGCGGATGTCACCACGTGGGACGATCCGGGCGGCTACGACCTGATCCTGTCGAACGCGGTGCTGCAATGGGTGCCTGCGCACGACACGCTGTTTCCGTCACTCGTCGGCCGCCTCGCGCCGGGCGGCCATCTCGCGGTGTAGATGCCCGACAACCTCGACGAACCCGCTCACCGGCTGATGTGCGAAGTCGCCGTGGCCGGGCCGTGGGCGGACAAACTGAAGAACGCGGCGCGCACCGAGCGGTTCGACGCGCGGTACTACTACGCGCTGCTGTCGCCGTCGTGTTCGCGGGTCGATGTATGGCGCACGACTTACTACCACCCGTTGAGCGGCGGCGCCGATGCGGTTGTCGAATGGTTCAAGGGCAGCGCGCTGCGGCCGTTCCTCGCGGCGCTGGGCGACAGCGAGCGCGACGCGTTCGTCGCGCGCTATCGCGATGCGCTCGCCGGTCCGGACGGTTATCCGGTGTTTGACGACGGTACCGTGCTGCTGCCGTTTCCGCGACTATTCATCGTCGCGACGCGGAAGTAACGCATAAGCAAGGCCGGCTGCGAGTCGGCAGGCTGTCGCGGGTCAGGGCAGCGGCCGCATCGATTCGGGATCGACCGTCCGGCTCTTCGCGGTCTGCCCGTCGCGCAGATCCTTGTACCAGAAGAGGGCGACTTCGCCGTCGTTCGCGCCGTCGGCGTACAGGAAGCGGTCGTGGCCGCCCACGACGAAGCCCGCGCGGGCATACGTGCAGCAGGCCGCGACGTTGTTCGCCTGCGTTTCCAGCCGCATGAAGCCGAACCCGCGGCTGCGCGCCCACGCTTCCGCGGCGGCCAGCAGGAACTGGCCGATCCCTTGCCGCCGGCAAGTGCGATCGACCGCGAGTTCCGCGATTTCGGCCATCCCGTTCCAGCTTTCGGTGATCGCGACGAATCCCGCGAGGCGCCCGCCCGCGGTCGCGCGGAACAGCGCGGTGCCGCCGGACGCCTCGCGCGCCCAGCCGGCCGGGTCGAAGCCGTAGTCCTTGCGCTGCACGGGAAGCGCGCGCAAATCGAGCAGATCCTGGTACGGCGCATTCAGCTCCCACGCGATCTCGAACGAAAAGTCGCATCCGTTCAATTCGTCGGCGGGCAGATCGACCGCCTGTTCGATGCTGATGTGCTCGGCTCGGTCCATGTGTCGGTGTCCTGTCTTCAGCGGGATTACCTGGTATTTCCCCGGGGCGAGGGCCCGCCGCTCCGAGGCGGTCGGGTCGCGCCCATTCCTGTCTTGAATTGCTGCGCTCGCACAATGCCTTCCCCTGCGGCGCCGTTCAACGCCCGATTATGCGGGATATCGGCGCGGACCCGGCCGAGCTTGGGCCGGCGGCACGGGATCGCAGATCCCGGCCAAGCCGATCAATCGCCGGAGCGTTGTTGCACAGCGAAGCGCCGTGCAGCCACACAATGCAACGGTGCAGAACGCGATATATTCGATGGTGCATATCGAAACGGCAATCGATTGCACTGGCCCACATTCACCGGCACGGGAGCACCATCTCGAACTCGACGCACGGGGAAGCCGTCGTCGAACAGGAGCCACGCATCGTACCGGCCCGACGCCAGCGCGGTATTGGTCGTCGGCGAGAACAGCAGCAAGCCCGTGCTCTTCGGCAGGGATGCCCACGACTTGTCGTTGCCCTTGGTCGGTTGCGCGCCGCGTGCATAGATACCGACCCAGTTCCTATGAGTAGCCGGCCGCACGGGCCGGACGGCGCCGCGCTTCAGGCGCCGCGCGTTGCATCGGCAGTCGCGCCGGGCATGGGCATGTGCCCGTCAGTGGCAAGCGATCGCGCAGTGCAGGACTGGTGCTGCGGCCGGGCCCGATGCCGATGCCGATGCGCGGTTCGCGGCGAGGTTGCCGGCCGCGCCGGCGTCCCCGTCGCCGCAACCGGCCAGCGTGCAGAACAGTGCGATCATGAAGGCGCACGCCAGCGCGGAAAGCGGCTTTCCGTGCCGGCCGGCGGAGCGAGGTGGTCACGATCCGATTCGAGTCGGATTCCTGAGCGATGGTGATGCGTCGTGCCCGTTCCTGATTTCAGGGTACCTCGTGGCATGAAATGGACGGCGGAGCATATCGTCCGAATCAGAACAACGTCATGACAGGCCATCCGCGCGTGCCGGCAACCTGTGACAGCCGTGCATCGGGATTGGTCGCGACCGGATGCGTGACGTAGTCCAGCAACGGCACGTCGTTGATCGAATCGCTGTAGAAGTAGGTCCGTTCGAAATCCGATGGCGCGTAGCCGAGCGAATCGAGCCATGCGGTCGTGCGCACGACCTTCCCTTCGCGAAAACTCGGCACGCCGATGCTGCGTCCGGTGAACTGTCCGGCCGGCGTGCCGTCGTCGGTATCGAGTTCGATACCGAGCAGATGCTCGACTCCAAACTCGGCGGCGATCGGCCCCGTCACGAACACGTTGGTCGCGGTGACGATGCAGCAGAGATCGCCGTTCTCGCGATGGCGATCGACCAGCGCACGCGCTTGCGGCGTGATGGCCGGCCGGATCACCTCGTCCATGAACTGCGCGTGCCAGCGTTCGAGCTGTTCCCGCGGGTAGCGGGTGAGGGGTGCCAGCGTCACCGCGAGATACGCGTCCATGTCGAGCGTGCCGGCCGCGTAGTGGCCATAGTGCTCGTCGATCAGTGCCGCATGCGTGTCGTCTTCCAGCGAACCAACCCGGGTGATGAAGCGGCCCCAGGCCTGGTCGCTGTCGAGCGGCAGCAGCGTGTGATCGAGGTCGAACAGCGCGAGATTCTTGTGCATGTAAAAGTCCTTGTATTGCTTGCCTGCGTGCTTACGCGCCGATGTGTTTCTCGATCGCGTCCTTCGCATTCTTCCCGTCGATGGTCGTGACGCCGTCGAGCCACTTCGACAGCACGCCCGGGTTCTTCTTCGCCCACTCCTTCGCGACCGCGACCGGATCCGCGTGATTCATGATCGGAACCATCAGCTGGTTCTCTTCGTCGGTCGTGAACTTCAGGTTGGTCAGCAGGCGGCCGACGTTCGGGCAGCGTTCGAGATAGCCGGGCGTGACGAGCGTATAGACCTTCGCGGACCCGTAGTTCGGGCCGAACACGCTGTCGCCGCCTTCGAGGTACGAGATCTTGTAGTTGATGTTCATCGGGTGCGGCTCCCACGCCAGGAATACGATCATCCGATGCTCCTGCACGGCTCGCGTCACCTGGACGAGCATCCCGGCCTCGCTCGACTCGACGAGCTTGAAGCCGCCGAGCCCGAATTCGTTCTTGTCGATCATCCGCTGGATCAGCGCGTTGCCGTTGTTGCCGGCGCCGATCCCGTAGATCTTGCCGTCGAGCTGATCGCGAAACTTCGCGATGTCGGCGAAGCTCTTCAGGCCCTTGTCCGACGCGTATTGCGGCACGGCCAGCGTATAGCGCGCGCCGACCAGGTTCGGCTGCGGCAGCAGATGCACGGCGCCGGCATCCACGAACGGCTTCACCGTCGGCGTCATGCTCGGATCCCAGTAGCCGAGGAACGCATCGATCTGCGCTTTCTTCACGCCGGCCAGCACGATCGGCGGCGACGCGATCGTCTTGCTGGCTTCGTAGCCGAGCCCGTCGAGCAGCATCATCGCGACGCCGGTCGTGGCCGCGATGTCGCTCCAGCCGACATCGCCGAGCGTCACCTTCTTGCAGACGTCGCCTTCGGATGCGTGAACGGGCGCCGTCGCGATCGACGCGAGCAGCGTTGCGGTCAGCATCCATGCTTTCTTCATCATCATCTTGGTCTCCTAAGCAAGTGTTCCGGATCGGGTTGCGTGAATGGTCCGACGATCGATCGTATTGATCGGATGAAACGAGCGAACTTGGGTCTAGCTGTGTGGTTTTTCGTAACGTATATTAGAACGCACAAATTCGCAAGTTCGCACAAAAATACAACTTGCGACGTGTGCGGTTCGTCAGGCATTCGAAAGCAGACGAAGTCGGGTGGCGGTCCGGGCGGGCCGCGTGTCATCAAGTCGGTTAAAGGAAGGAGACCTCGCATGATCAGTCAGATGGAAATCATTTCCCGCCTGTTGCTGGCCGCATTGCTCGGCAGCATCATCGGCATCGAACGCGAGCGGCTGTCGTGGGCGGCGGGGCTGCGCACGCACATGCTGGTGGCGGTCGGCGCGGCGCTCGTGATGGTCGTGTCCGCGTTCGGCTTCGCGGATATCCAGAACGCGAAGAACGTGTCGCTCGATCCGTCGCGGGTCGCCGCGCAGGTCGTGTCGGGCATCGGCTTTCTCGGTGCCGGGTCGATCATGCTGCGCGGCGAGATCATCCGCGGGCTGACGACGGCGGCGAGCCTGTGGGTCGTCGCGGCGGTCGGACTGGCGGTGGGCGGCGGCATGTACGTCGCCGCGATCGCCGCGACGGCGATCGTGCTGACGATCCTCGCCGGCCTCAAGCCGATCGAGAAACGCTTCTTCGCCGCGCGGCAGCGCTGGGGCGTGCGCATCCTCGCGAGCCGCGGCGCGGTGAAGCTGACGTCGCTGCAGGCGATGCCCGGGATCGACCAGGCGCGCATCGTCCAGTTCATCATCGAGCAGGACGACGCGACGCCGGACGACGACCGGATTCATGTGGTGTTCTCGAAGATGACGAGCCGCGAATGCCAGGCGGTCCGTCAATCCCTGCAGACCCTCGTCGGCATCAAAAAGATGGAGGAAAGCGCCGCGTAGCCGCGGTTCGAATACCATTGGCGTTCATTTCCGAGGACATTTCATGTGGCAAGAAGAGCGATATCAGAGGATTCGGCTTCTGTTATCGAAGATGCAGCGCGTCTCCACCGACCGGATCATGGCCGACCTGAACGTATCGCGGGAAACCGTGCGCCGCGATCTCGTCGATCTCGAGGCGATGGGGGAACTGAAGCGCGTGCACGGCGGCGCGGTGCAGGTGGGCGACGAAGCGCCGATCGCCGAACGCGCGCAGACGCACGTGAAGGCGAAGCAGGCGATCGCGCGCGCCGCGGCGCGGCTCGTCACGGGCTCGCAAACGCTGTTCATCGACGCGGGCACGACCACCACGCTGCTGGCCGAGGAACTGGCGAAGCTGTCGGGCCTCACGGTCATCACGAACTCGATCGACGTCGCGCTGAAGCTGCGCTCGAGCGACCCCGGGCAGGCGAGGAACGAAACGATCCTGCTCGGCGGGATGATCGGCAGTCGCGCGGCCGCGACGGTCGGCGACGGGACGATCGCCGAGATCTTCCGCTATCGCGCCGATCTGGCGTTGCTGTCGCCGGTCGGCGTCGACCACGTGCGCGGCGCGACGAACTACGACCGGATGGAAACGGAAGTCGCGCGAGCGATGGTGGCCAACGCGGCGGACGTCGCGATCCTGGCCGACTTCAGCAAGCTGGGCACGAACAGCCGGATCGGCTTTTGCGAACCCGCGCGGATCGGCACGCTCGTGACGGACCAGAAGGCGGAATCGGTGGACAGCTACAAGAGCATCAGGAAGGTCATCAGGAACATCGTGCTGTCCTGACGCAAGGCGTCGAGCCGCGCGCGATCGGGTGCCGTGATCCCGCGCATGGCGTCTGCATTCCGTGTTGCGGACGTTTCCCAACGTAATATATGGACCGATACACCGGAGGCGGACGATGGAGATGACAGGCACGACAGCGCGCTCGGCGCATCAGGAGGAGACAGCGGGTTCGATCGCGCTCGCGGGCGCCTTCGAGCGGCCGACGACGCTGACGCTCGACGACCTGCGCCGCCACGCGTGCGTGAGCGCCGAGCCGTTCGACCTGCGCTGCTTCACGACGAACCGCTTCATCCGCGCGGTTCGACCGTATCGCGGCGCGCGGCTGAAGGATCTCATCGAGGCAGCCGGGCTGCGCAACGACATGCCGGGCGACTTCAAGCGGATGGTGTTCATCGCGTATGCGCACGACGGCTACGCGGTCACGTTCTCATGGCACGAACTGTTCAACACGCCCGTCGGCGAGCGCGTGATCGTCGCGTACGAATGCGGCGATGCACCGCTGTCGATCGACGATGGCGCACCGCTGCTGTTTTCCGGCGCGGACGTGCTGCCCGCGCCGCGTCACGTGAAGCGACTGGCGGGGATCGTCGCACGCGTGCTCGAGGTCTGAGCCGCAGCCGCAGCATGCTGGTTTTGCCGCGCCAGCCGTCGTGTATGCTTGCCCGCATCGTTTAACCGGCGGAAAAACATGAAGACTTCGGCACACCCCAAGCCAGAGGTGCGGTTCAGAATGCGCATCCAGCAGGCTGACACGATCGCGCTCGGGCCGGGCAAGGTCGCGCTGCTCGAGGCCGTGCGCGAGCACGGGTCGATTTCGGCGGCGGCGCGCAGCCTCGAGATGTCATACCGGCGCGCGTGGCTGCTGATGGACGAGCTGAACCGGTCGCTGAAGTCCCCCGCGACGGTTTCCGAGCACGGTGGCCAGAGCGGTGGCGGCAGCGTGCTCACGCCGGTCGGCGAAGAAATCATCCGGCTCTATCGCGACATCGAGGCACGCGCTTATGCGGCTTGTGCGGGCGAGATCGCCGCGCTGACCAAAATGGTGCGCCGCTGAGGCTCGTGCTGTCGGGGCATTGCCGGCGTGCGGCCTAACCATGCCGCAGGCAGAAGCGCGATGCTTCGCCCGTCTGCGCATCCGGCGGCATGATCTCGCGCGCATGCGCATCGAGCCGCCCGATCAGTTCGACGAAACTGGCGACGCTCGCGGTCCGCAGCGGGTAGTACGCGATCTGCTGGCGTTCGCACTTGCGCTTGAGCAGGTTCACCGAATCGTGGTCGACGCAGTCGACCGGGAACACCACCATGTTCGCGCTCGGCAGGGCGACGGCCGGCAGGCCCTTGCCGTCGTGCAACGTCAGTTCGCCGCCCGCCGCCCGCCGCCCGCCGCTTGCCGTCTCGACGATCCGCCGGATCGCGCGGTTCGACCCGAGCCGGCCGCAGACGTAGACGCACGAAATGCCGGGGAAATACGCGCTTCGCGGCTCAGCAGAGGACGGCGGCTTCCGGGCGCGATGCGGGCATGTGACGTTCGATCACGTGTTCGACGCACAGTCCGACCAGCAGCACGTCGACGCGCTCCAGCGCGGCCACCGTGTCGCACATCGCGGCGGGGTCGTTGCTGAACGCGTCGGAGAACACGTCGTCGCGCGTGCGTTCGAGGTCGTGTGCCAGCCCGATCGCGCGTTCGAGGTCGGACAGCCGCGTGAAGCGGGCGGCTCGTGCGTCTCGCTCGAGCATCGCCAGCAGGTCGCGCAGGCTCAACGCAGGCAGCGTGTCGTCCGTCGCGGCAGAGAACACCCGGATGAAGCGCATGACGCTGCCGCGCAGGCGCCGGAACGCATCGACGACATCCGTGACCTGCTGCGCGCGACCGTCGCTCGGCAACGGTCGCAGCGTGCTGATCTTGCGCGTCAGTGTCGGCGTCGGGGCGCGTGCGGTGCACAGCGGGGCGCGGTCCGTCGGCGTGAGGGGCATGGCGTTTCTCCGGTGGTGCAGATGGCGATATATTCTATGGGATATAGCGATGACGCAGCGAACGCGTTTCGCGGATTTCGATCGATGTCGCTGATCGGCCCGTTGCCGTTGCGCGTTTTCGACCCGGAAAACGCGACCTTGGACATGCATCTGCCGCCTCCGCCGTTCGCCGGTTCCAGCGCCTATCATGTGTGAAGCCTGTCCTGTTCCGGCAGGCGCGGCCGCCATGCCGGCCGCCCAAGGACGAGCATGTCGAAAGCGTGCCGGCATGCGCTGGCGTGACCCGCAACGGATGCGCAAACGCGTCACTCGACGCTTGCAAGGGGGCGTGATGACCGATCGCGACAAGGTGTTCGCGGGCTCGATTCCGGCGTTCTACGACACGCTGATGGTTCCGCTGATCTTCGCGGCCTATGCGGCCGACCTGGCGGAGCGCGTCGCCGCCTTCTCGCCCCGCTCGGTGCTCGAAACGGCCGCCGGCAGCGGCGCGCTGACGCGGGCGCTCGCGGCGCGACTCGGCCCTGGTGTGCGCTACGCGGTGACCGACCTCAACCAGCCGATGCTCGACTATGCCGTCACCAGACAGGAGCCCGACAGCCGTATCGAATGGCGGCAGGCCGACGCACTCGACCTGCCGTTCGACGATGCGTCGTTCGACGTCGTCTGCTGTCAGTTCGGCGCGATGTTCTTTCCCGACCGGGTCGCCGGCTATGCCGAGGCGAGGCGTGTGCTGGGGCCAGGCGGGCGCTTCGTCTTCAGTGTCTGGGACCGCATCGAGGAAAACGTCTTTGCCGATGAAATCACCCACGCCGTCGCGGTGCTGTTTCCGCACGACCCGCCGCGATTTCTCGCCCGCACGCCGCACGGCTATCACGATATCGCGCTGATCCGCGAGGAACTGCGCCGCGCGGGCTTTGCCGACGTGGACATCGCGACGCGCGAGAAGACCAGTTGCGCGGCCTCGGCACGCGATGCCGCCACCGCTTATTGCGTGGGAACGCCGTTGTACGACGAAATCGTCGCGCGCGATGCCGGCGTGCTTCAACTGGCGGTGGACCACGCGACCGAGGCCATTGCCGCCCGCCATGGCGACGGGCCGGTGGTCGGCAAGATTCAGGCGCATGTGATCGTGGCGGCAGGATAGCGGTACCGCGCATTGCTCATACCCAATCCACTCGACCCGATTGTTCGCGAACCCGGTGCGTGCCGTCCCGCGGTTCGACTATGCTGAATTGTCTGCGGCCGGATTTCCGCGCCGCAACGCGGCGAACCGGCGATGGCGGGAGGGCGCGATGAGCGAGCAAGGCAACGTGCAACTGGTGCAGCAAGCGTACGCGGCGTTCGGCAGGGGTGATATCGGCGGCGTCCTGCAGACGCTGTCCGAAAACATCGACTGGTTCATCCCGGGGCCGCCCGACGTCGTTCCGTTCGTCGGCAGGAGACAAGGGCCGCGGGAGGTCGCGGAATTCTTCGCGGCACTGGCGTCGACGCAGACCGCGGAACGGTTCGAGCCGCTCGAGTTCATCGCCAGCGGCAACCGGGTCGTCGTGCTCGGCACGCAGCGCTGGCAAGTCCTTTCGACCGGGCGCACGTACGAGGACGACTGGGTGCACCTGTTCACGATCGAAGGCGGGAAGATCGCGACGTTTGCCGAGTACCACGATACCGCGGCCGAGGCGGCCGCACATCGATACTGACGGCGCCGCGCGCGGCGGTCTCACATGAAGCCCGGATTCCGCGGGAGATAGCGCGTCCAGTCGCTGCAGTCGTGCGTGGACATCGACACCATTGGAAGCGTGAATCGCATGCACCGGCTGGCCGCGATTGCCAGCGCATCGCTCGTTCCGGGAACGAACGCGGAGACCTGCGTCGCGTCGCCCGCGACGGCCAGCGCCAGTGCCGCACGGAATGCATCGGGCATCGCATGTGCGTGCATGACCGCCAGCGGACCGATGTGGCCTGTGGCGGCAACATACGCGTAACCGACACGCTCGCCTCCGTCTTCGAGGAACACGCGTTGCATCGTCGGATCGGCCGCCAGGTACCGATGATGTTTCTCTCGCGAAACACCCAGCGTGGCGAGATCGATTCGCCGCAGCATGTCGAGATCGTCGCCGGTCATCCGGATCGGTGTCGTGCACAGCGCGGGACCGGGCGCGTGGCGCGCCAGCGCGTCGCGCGCGGCGCTGCACAAATGGATCGGCACCCGCGGAAGCAGGCCGTGACGCACATACAGCCCCTGGGAAACGACGTTGAACGCGAAGGTGATCAGGCTCTTTTCGGTCGCGCCGACCGCGCTTGCATGCTGGAGGGTGCGCTCCAGCAATGCGTCGCCGATGCCCTGTCCCTGACGGCCGGGGGCGACGAACAGTTCGGCAAGGAACCAGAGCCGATCGCATACCCAGCTCAGGGCAAAGCCGACGATCTCGCCGCCGTCCTCGGCCAGCCACACGCCGCGCGGATCGTCTCGAAGGCAGAATGCCTGGAAATCCGGCGGTCGCGACGTCGCGACCGGTCCGAAACCGTGGCGGACGGTCAGGTCGTTGATGCTGTGTACGACCAGCGCTTCGGCGCACGCCAGTTTGTCGGCGCTTGCAGGTTGGATGACGAGCGGCATGGGCACCTCTCGCGGGGCAACGTCTTGATGTATAGCAGACGGTCGAGGCAGACCCAAGCGCGCGATGGCCGCACCGGCCCGCGTCGGTCGTGCGCGACGCCGCCCGACCGGGCACGGCGTCGCCAGCGGCCTGGCCGGCCGCACGGGTCAATCGATCGCGCGCATCGCGTGGCGCAGTTCCTGGTAGCTGCGCAGGCCCGTCACGCCGAGTTCGCGGCCGATCCCGCTGAGCCCGAAGCCACCCCAGCACACCTGCGGATAGATGAGCTGCGGCGCGTTGATCCACACGAGCCCGGCGCGCACGCGCGCCTGGAACTGCTTCGCGATTTGTGCATCGCGCGTCACGACGGTCGCGACGAGCCCGTAGCACGTGTCGTTCGCGAGCGCGATCGCCTCGTCGTCGGTGCGGAACGACTTCACGCACGCGACCGGGCCGAACACTTCGTCGGTCCACAGCAGGTTGTCGGCGGCCGGTTCCGCGATCACGACGGGCGCCATGAAGAAGCCGTTGCCGCCGGCCTCGGCGACGCGCCCGCTGAACGCGACGCGCGCACCGGCCGCGATGCCTTGCTCCAGCATCGCGTCGACGCGTGCGCGCTGCTCGGCCGAGATCATCGGCCCCATCCCGACCTGCCCGGTGGCGGGCGGCGCGACGACGAGCGCGCGCACGGCCGTCTCGAATGCGGCCATGAAGCTGCGGTAGAGGCTGTCGTGCACGAGGATGCGTGCGGTGGCCGAGCACATCTGGCCGGCGTTCGTGAACGCGCCGGCGACGGCGAGCGACACCGCAACGTCGAGATCGGCATCGTCGCGCACGATCAGCGACGACTTGCCGCCGAGTTCGAGCGTCACGCGCTTCATGTCCTCGGCCGCGGCCTGCATGACCTTGCGCCCGGCAGCCGTGCTGCCGGTAAACGAGATCTTGTCGATCAGCGGATGCGCGGTCAGCGCCGCGCCGACTTCGGCACCGCCGTTCACGACGTTGACGACGCCGTCCGGCACGCCGGCTTCGGCGATCAGGTCGAGCAGCGCGTGTTCGGCCGGCGACGTCAGTTCGGACGGCTTGAGCACGACCGTGCAGCCGGCTGCGAGCGCCGGCGCGAGCTTCCACGCGGTCGTGACCATCGGGAAGTTCCACGGCACGATCAGCGCGGCGACGCCGACCGCGTCGTAGAAGCGCTCGGCCGCGACGGCGTCGCTCGGCAGCGCGACCGGCTCGGGCGCGAACAGCGCCGGGTCGTCGCACAGCTGCGCGTAGTACGCGAACGTCGCGGCGACGTCGCCGACGTCGGCGTCGGCCTCGAACGGCGGCTTGCCGCTCACCCGCATCTGCAGCGCCGCGAGGCGCTCGCGGTTGGCTTCGACGCACTCGGCGATCTTCGCGAGCAGGCTGCCGCGCTCGGCGGGCGGCGTGCCGCGCCAGTTCGCGAGCGCGTCGCGCGCGGCGCGGACCGCGGCGTCGACGTGTGCGGCGCTCGCGAATTCCTGCCAGCCGATCGTCTCGCCGGTCGAGGCATTGAAGATCGGCGCGCCAGCTTCGTCGGAATGCGTGCGCACGGGCTGACCGGCAATGCGCGCGGCGGGCAGCACGAGCGTCGCGGCGGAAGGGGAAAGCTCAGCGGTGGACATGACGGTTTTCCTGTCGAACGGATTGGCGGATTATCGAATCAGCGGTAGGCGACGCCCGGCATCACGCAGAGCATCTCGAACGCGAGGTTCGCGCCGACGAGCGCGGTGGTGCCGG
This sequence comes from Burkholderia sp. Bp9031, assembly GCF_003857965.1. Classification (NCBI taxonomy): domain Bacteria; kingdom Pseudomonadati; phylum Pseudomonadota; class Betaproteobacteria; order Burkholderiales; family Burkholderiaceae; genus Burkholderia; species Burkholderia sp. Bp9031. Next base: position 28,074 of record NZ_QTPW01000012.1, on the reverse strand, counting down.
TCGGATCGTACGGCGGCGACACTTCGACGAGATCCGCACCGACGATGTTCAGCCCCTTCATCCCGCGAATGATCTCGAGACCCTGCTGCACCGACAGGCCGCCGATTTCCGGCGTGCCGGTGCCGGGCGCGAACGACGGGTCGAGGCCGTCGATGTCGAAGCTGAGATAGACCGGCGTGTCGCCGATGCGCTCGCGCACCTGCGCCATCAGCGGCGCGAGCGACCTGTTCCAGCATGCTTCCGCCTGCACGACGGTGAAACCCTGCTGGCGGCACCAGTCGAAATCCTCGGCCGCGTAGCCGGTGCCGCGCAGGCCGATCTGCGTGACCTTGTCGCATTGCAGCAGGCCGTCCTCCACCGCGCGTCGAAACGGCGTGCCGTGCGCGATCTTCTCGCCGAACATCGTGTCGTTCACGTCCGCGTGCGCGTCGACGTGCACCACGGCGACCTTGCCGTACTTCCGGTGCAGCGCGCGCAGGATCGGCCACGCGATCGTGTGGTCGCCGCCGAGCGTGATCGGCCGGCAGCCGTTCGCGACGATCTCGTCGTAGGCCTCTTCGATGCGGCGCACCGAATCCTTCAGGTCGTACGGGTTGGTCGCGACGTCGCCGATGTCGGCGACCTGCAGCGAATCGAACGGCGCGGCGCGCGTGGCCATGTTGTACGGGCGCAGCAGCACGGATTCGGTGCGGATCTGGCGCGGGCCGAAGCGCGAGCCCGAGCGGTTGGACGTACCGAGGTCGAGCGGCACGCCGACGAAGCACACGTCGAGGCCGTCGGTCGTGTCGGCCTGCGGCAGGCGCATCATCGTGGCGATGCCGCCAAAGCGCGGCATCTCGTTGCCGCCCATCGGCTGGTTCAGTTCGCGGTGCATGGGGCCGTCTCCTCTTTTCGGTGAAAAACGATCGGCCGATGGTAGAGGAGAACGCGAGCGCGAAGATTTTGAAGTCGCAACGTTTACATCGACGGATCTCGATGCGAGTGGCGCCGCCGCATCGACGCGGCGCAACCATCAGCGCAGGCGTTCAGCCGGCGACGGCGGGCGGCGCGTCGTCGTCGTCGTCATGGCGCCGTGGCGGCAGGAAACGCCGGCGCGGCCGAGCCCCATGCGGCGAGCTCGCGCTTCGTGCGCACGCCGAGCTTCGCGAACGCGCGCTTGACGTACGACTCGGCCGACGCGACGCGCACGCCCAGGATATCGGCGGTCTCCGGCACGGTCTTGCCGGAGATCAGGTGCTTGCAGGTTTCGTATTCGCGCTTCGACAGCTTCACGCCGTCGGCCGCGATCCGCGCATCGAACTGCGCGAGCGGATGCACTTCGGGCGTCGGATGCGCGATGCGCCGCGCGGCGGTGGTCGACGCATGCAGTTCGAGCAGGGGGAACAGCACGTCGCTGATGCTGCGAAAGCGGTTCATCTCGGCGAGCGTGAACGGCGGTCGGTCGCGGCCGCGTTCCAGCGCGATCGAATGCTGCGCATAGCGGGTGCCGCGCGCGAGCACGCATTCGTGGCCGATATGCACGTCGTCGAATATCCGCTGGCGGAATTCGCCGGGCGGGATCGCCGCGATGTCGCGCACGACGAGCATCGTGCCCGTCTTGCCGCGCAGCCCCGCGAACAGCGGGTCGCTGTCGAGAAAGCGCTCGTAGTAGAGCGTCATCACGTCGGAGATTTCGGCGGTCTCGGTGCCGATGCCGCTGCTGCCGATCCATTCGCAGCGATAGCCGGTGGGCATGGTGCCGTCGACGCGCGAGCGTTCGACGTGCGCAACGTCGAGCGGCACCACTTCGTTGAGCAGTTGCGTGAGGCGCGGCACGAAGTGCGGCGTGCCGACCGTCTCGATCAGCTCGCCCAGCGCCTTGAACGACACGTTGAAGTGGTCGGTGTCGCGATGGAAGGGGTTCACGTTGAGCAGCATGCGGTTCCCCGGTGAAAAGCGGGCCGGATTGTAGCGGTTGCAACGGCAAACGTCATTAAGGGGAAATACGGTACGGAGTCCTGCGACCTTGCGCGCCCCGGAAAACGTGCGTTGTCCCCCCCGAAGGGGGGCATACCGGGGCAGTGTAAATGAGTAACTTTGTCTCTGCTTTTTTCAATCGAGAGACGAAAGATTCAAATGACCAAACTGATCAAGGACATCCTGCCGCTGGGCGCAGGCATGGGCGAATTCACGAAGCTCGACTTCGGGATGGACGAAAGCGACTGGCGCGCGGCGGAAGGCAAGAGCGGCAATTACCTCGTCGGCTGGTGGGAAGGCAAGGTCGGCTCGGTGGAGTTCCCCGAAACCGCGGCGGACGAAGCGGTGTGGCTCGTCGAGGGCCGGATCGCGCTGACCGACGTGGAAGGCAACCGCAAGGAATTCGCGCCGGGCCAGGGCTATCTGCTGCCGGCCGGTTTCGCGGGCCGCTGGGAGACGATCGAGGACGCGAAAAAGTTCTACGTGCTGCTCGAGAAGTCGTGATGTGAGCCACCGCAGCCGTGGCGTCGTCGTCAGGTTGACGGCACGGCGGCGGTTGCGTTTTCGATCGACCGCAAGCGACGTCCATCGCGTTTCTGCCGACCGGACGCATCGCGGCTTGCGGTGCATGCGCCGATCGTCGCCGTCGGCGGAACCGATGAAATCGATTGAATCGGCGAGTTCGGCCCGCCGTGCAGGCAACACATGCGCGGGCCGCGATCACGTGGGATGGCATGGGATCATGGAAATGGAAGTCAACGAAGCAACGCAAGCCGCACCGGCACACGCGCCGCGTCGCGCACCGGTTGCACTGAGCGCCGCCGAGGCGCTCGCGGATACGAAGCTGTTCCCGTACTGGCTGGACAACCCGGCCGCACCGGCTACCGAGCCGGCGCTCGTCGGCGACGTGACGGCCGACCTGCTGATCGTCGGCGGCGGCTTCACCGGGCTGTGGACGGCCGTGCAGGCGAAGGAGCAGATGCCGCACCTGAACGTGGTGCTGATCGAAGCCGGCAAGGTCGCGCACGGCGCATCGGGCCGCGCGGGCGGAATCATCTCGACGTCGGTGATGCACGGGCTGCCGAACGCGGTGCGCGTATTCCCGAACGACATCGCGCAACTCGAGGAATTCGGCCATCACAACCTCGACGGCTTCGAGGAGACGCTGAAGCGCTACGACATCGACGCCGACATCGAATGGAACGGCGAGATGACGGTGGCGGTCGATCCCGAGCACCTCGCGCACCTGAAGGGCGACTACGACCTGCATCGCGAGTACGGCCACGATGTTGTGCTGCTGAACAGCGAGGAAACGCTCGAGCAACTGAACTCGCCGCTGTTCGCGGGCGCGCTGTGGTCGCGCAACCGCAGCGGCATCGTGCATCCGGCGAAGCTCGCATGGGGGCTCAAGCGCGCGGCGCTGCAGCTCGGCGTGAAGCTCTACGAGCACACGCCGCTCACGACCGTGACCGACGAAGGCAGCACGGTGGTCGTGAAGACGCCGAAAGGCAGCGTGCGCGCGCCGCGCGTCGTGTTCGGCAGCGGCACCGCGAAGGTCGGCATCCCCGACATCAACCGCCGCGTGATGCAGGTGCGCGACCACGTGCTCGCGACCGAGCCGCTCACCGACGAACAGCTTGCGCGGATCGGCTGGAAGAATCGCCAGGGCGTGTACGACACGCGCACGCAGCTCAACTATTTCCGGCTGACGAAGCACAACAACATCATCTTCGGCGGGCTGGTCAGCTATCACTTCGACGGCGATCCCGAACCGCACCAGGACGGCCAGCGCGAAACCTACTACCGGCTCGCGGAAGCGTTCTACCGGACGTTCCCGCAACTGAGCGACGTGCGCTTCTCGCACGCATGGGGCGGGCCGATCGACTACTGCTCGCGCGGCTCGGTGTTCGCGAAGCGCTATCTCGGCGACAAGGCGGTGTTCGTCGCCGGCTACACGGGCTTCGGCGTCGCGGCGAGCCGGTTCGGCGCGTTCATGGGGCTGAACATCCTGTTCGATCGCGACAGCCCGGAGCGCAAGCTCGACATCGCGAACCAGAGCCCGAGCTACATCCCGCCCGAGCCCATGCGCTGGGTCGCCGCGAAGATCACGTTCCATGCGTTCGACGGCGCGGATGCCGAAGGCGGCTGGAAGCGCACGTGGATCAACGGGATCAAGGCGATGGGCTTCCCGATGTGAGCGACGCGCGATTTTCGGGAGCGACGAGTGTGGCGTGTGCGGTTGCCGATGACGGCGCGCGTCCGGCCAGGTTCATCGGCGCAGACGGCCGGCATCGCGCCGGCCCGACAACGCGCTCAGGCGCAGCGGCTTGAAGCATGTTTTCGAATACCACCGATCTCGATCTCCGGCTCATCCGGGTCTTTCTGGCCGTCGTCGACGCACGCGGCATCACGGCCGCCGAGGCATCGCTCGGTGTGCGGCAGTCGACGATCAGCACGCAGCTCTCCGCGCTGGAAGCGCGCGTCGGCTTCAAGCTGTGCGATCGCGGGCGCGGCGGCTTTCGCCTGACGTCGAAGGGCGAACGCTTCGCGGCCACCGCGCGCACGCTCGTCGCGGCGACGTCCGAGTTCGTCGCGCGCGTGCGCGACATCGACCGCAAGCTGGTCGGCACACTGTCGATCGGCCTGATCGGGCAGGCGCCGCTCGTCGAGAACGCGCGCCTCGCCGACGCGATCGGCGCGTTCCGCAAGCGCGACCAGGCCGTCACGTTCTCGATGAAGGTCGCGTCGCCGCAGGAACTCGAGGAAAGTCTCGTCAACAACCAGCTCGATCTCGCGATCGGGTATTTCTGGCATCGCGTGCCGGGGCTCGACTACACGCCGCTGTTCACCGAGGAACAGGTGGTGTACTGCGGGCGCGGGCATCCGCTCTTTCATGCGCCGCGGCCGGTGTCGGCCGATGACCTGCAGGCGCACGACTGGGTGTGGCGCACCTATCCGGTGCCGGAGGAGCAGTATCCGCTGCCGGAGCGGCGCGTGACCGCGAGCGCGGACAGTATCGAGGCCGCGACGATCCTGATCCTGTCGGGTGGGCATCTCGGCTACCTGCCCGCGCATTACGCGGAGCCGTTCGAGCAGCGCGGGCTCGTCAAGGCCGTCGGCCGCACGACGTTCAGCTTCGACGTGCCGCTGCATCTCGCGATGAAGCGCAGCACGAGCGAGAAGCCGATCGTCGCTGCGTTCTGCGAGGACCTGCTGCGTGCGTTCAACATCAAGGCGATCGCGTTGGCCGCGTAGCACGGCACCCGCTCATGCGTCGATGCGTTCGACCTTGCCGACCAGCAGCCCATACGACAGGCTGCCCGCGAGCGCCATCGCGGCGATGTAGGTGATCGCGCGCGAGAAGTCCGCGCCGTCGACGAGCAACCCGATCACGATCGGCGTCGCGATCGCGGACAGGTTGCCGATCAGGTTGAACACGCCGCCCGTGAGGCCGAGCAGCCGCGCGGGCGCGAGGCCCGACACGAGCGACCACGTGATCGACGCGAAGCCGTTGCCGAAGAATGCGATCGTCATGAATGCGATCACCCAGCCCGTCGACGTGACATAGTTCGCGCCGATGATGCAGGTCGAGATCAGCAGCCCCGAGATGATCGGCAGCTTGCGCGCGAAGCCCTGCGATGCGCCGCACCGCATCAGCCAGTCCGACAGCACGCCCGAGCACAGCACGCCGACGAACGCGGCGAGAAACGGCAGCGACGCGAGAAAGCCGGACTTGATGAAGTCCATCCCGCGATACTTGACGAGGTAGGTCGGGAACCACGTGAGGAAGAACCACAGCGTCGAGTTCAGCGCGAACTGGCCGAGATAGATGCCCCACAACTTGCGCCGGCCGAGCACGATGCCGAGATCGCGCCACGTCGACGGCGTGCGTTCGGTGCGCGCGGCGATGCGGTCCTCGAGATCGACGAGGCCGCCGCCGTCGCGGATCAACGCGATCTCCGCCGCGTTGACGCCGCGAAACGCGCGCGGCTCGCGATACACCGCGTACCAGATCGCGGCCCACGCGATGCCGGCGAGCCCGGTCGCAACGAACACCATGTGCCAGCCGAGATGCACCTGCAGCCATGCGAGCACGGGCGTGAGGAACGCGAGGCCGACGAACTGCCCCGACGTGTAGCCGCCGATCGCGCTGGCGCGCTCGCCGGTCGGGAACCACGTCGTGACCACGCGGTTGTTGATCGGATAGGCCGGCGCTTCGAGCGCGCCCACCGCGAGCCGCAGCACGATCAGCCCGACGAACGAGCCGGCAAAGCCGAGCAGCAGCGTCGCGGCCGACCACAGCGCGAGCGCGCCCGCATACAGCACGCGCGGCGACACCTTGTCGACGAGCCAGCCGCCCGGGATCTGCATCAGCGCGTAGGTCCAGCCGAATGCGGAAAACACGAGGCCCGCGCGGACCGGGTCGATGTTCAACTCCTTGAACAACGCGGGCGCCGCGATCGACAGGTTGCTGCGGTCGAGATAGTTGATCACCACCGTGACGAACAGCAGCGCCAGGATGATCAGGCGCTTGCGGCTCGGCGGCGCGGTGAAGGCGGCGGTTGCGGACGCGGACGTGCGGGCTGCGGAATCGGGTACGGTGTCGGCGTGCGCTTGCGGCTGCGCCGACGGGTTGGCATGCGTGCGTGACGCGGAATGGGCCACGGTCGTCTCCTGTGTTCTGTGTCGGCCTGCACCCGCGGGCGGGCGGCCGAATCCAATGGCATTGGGCGAACGTTAGGGCCGTGGCGCGAAGCGCGTCAACATTTGGGCAGGTATCCCTATTAATGGGATGCCGGGCGCTCAGTATGTGAGAAAGTGCGGCGAAAGTGCGGTGTGCCCGGTCGCCGCATCGTGGTTCAGCCGCCGGTTGCTTCCTTCGCGCTGACCCAACCTTGCGCGGTCCCGCCGCGTGGATTGCGATACAGCACCTTCAGCCACTGGAAGTCGGCGCTGGCATCGATCAGCTCGAGCGTATCACCCGCGACGACATAGCGACGCGTCGGCGCATCGTTCATCGCGTCGTGCAGCGGCAGGCGCGCCGGGCGTACCTTGAACGTAACCTTGCCGCCGCCGTACGCGTCGAGGCGGCGCGATACGCGTTTACCGTGTTCGTCGTAGGTCAGCAGCAACGACGAGGGACCCGAGTCGCCGTCGAGCAGGTCACGAAGATCGTCGGGAATCGCTTCGCTGGACTGATAGAGATACATCCGGCCGTTGCCGTCGAAGCGGTATGCGTCGGTATACCAGATCGGCCCGCCTCGGCACGAACTGTAGAGCGTGCGATCCTTCGGCTTCGCGTCGACGTTGATCAGGTCGTCGCAGTTGCCGTGCGGCATGTCGGCCGCGGGCAATTTCAGCGGCTCGAACTGCTGGCGTGCGGCGTCGTACGGAAAGATGCCGTAGCTCTCGTTGACCATCCCGAGCAGCGCGTGCGCGGCGAGATCGCGGTGGCCGTCGAAGTTGTAGTCGTCCGATGCGAGCTGGTAGTGGCCGTCCTCGTCGGATACGCCGACGTCGAGCGTTTGCGTTTTCCCGCTCGGCAGGAAGCGGATCGTGATGCGCGAGCCGTCGGCGTGTTCGACGCGCGCCGTGATGGCGTCGTCGACCTTGAACGTGAGCAGCGGTTTGGCCGCCTGCGCGGCAGCAACCGATGCGCAGCACGCGATCAGCAGCGCGCAGCGGCGAAGAAGCGGTTGGAATCGCGAAGGGCGTGTCATGAGCGGCGTTCGAACGCGTGGGGTGGCGTGTTGCGCAGAGCGGCTTACGCGCTTGCGCTGTCGTCGCGATACCCGCTCTTGCCGTCGAAGATTTCCGCCAGCGCGGCACGTAGCGCGACGGGATCGTGCTCGCCGGGCGCGAGATGGATCACGTAATGGGTATTGCCGTCGAGACGCGCGGCAGTGCGCTCGTCGAGCTCGACTTCGATCGTGTCGCTCGTCAGACGCACCGTCAGATCCTTCACGTGCGCAGTGAGCTGGTCGTGCACCATCACCTCGATCGACGATTCCTCGGGGAAGCGCAGCAGCGAGAAGCAGTAGTCTTGCTGCGCGTCGTGGCAATAGATGTTCGCGCAGCTTTCGTCGTCGTCGATGTCGGACGTGGCCGCGCCGACGGTGGCGTGTAGTTCCATGATGCTTTTCTCCGGGTGTGGGGTTATTGCGGCAGGCCGGCGTCGGCTTCGATCGCGTCGGGCGTCGCGCGGGCATCGCATTGCGCATCGCGCGCCTTCAGCCACAGCCCGAATTCACGCATGACCTCGACGACGGGCCGCAGCCGGTCGCCGTCCGCGGTCAGATCGTACTCGACGCGCACCGGCACTTCCGGATACACGGTGCGCCGCACGAAGCCGGCGTCCTCGAGCGCGCGCAGATCGAGCGTCAGCATCCGCTGCGAGATGCCCGGCATGTCGCGGCGCAGGTCGCTGAAGCGTTTCGGCCCGTCGAGCAGGTACGACACGAGCAGCAGCCGCCAGCGGCCGCCGAGCATGCGCATCGCTTCTTCCACGGAACATCCTGTCGCACTCGTTTTCATGCTGCTGGCTCTGGGTCGGTAACTTTTTTGTGACTACGGCACAAACGACTGCCGTCTTCCCGGCGCGGCGCCGATGCGAGATATTAGCGCCCGCGTCGCGGCGAATCGATATACGGATCATTCAAAGAAGGAAACGCATGAAGCTCTATCACGCTCCCGGCAGCTGTTCGCAGGCAATCCGCATCGTGCTGCACGAAGCGGGCATCGATGCGCAGATCGTCGCGGTCGATGCGCGCAAGCATCGAATCGACGACGGCCGCGATTACTACGACGTCACCGAGCTTGGCTACGTGCCGCTGCTCGAACTCGACGACGGTACGACGCTGCGCGAAGGACCGGTGATCGCGCAGTATCTCGCGGACCGGCGCCCGGAAGCGGGGCTCGCGCCCGCATACGGCACGCTCGCCCGCTACCGGCTGATGGAATGGCTGAACTTCCTCGGCACCGAGATTCACAAGGGCTTCATTCCGCTGCTGTACGCGGTGCAGGCGGGGAAATATGTCGACCCGGTGCGGCAGAAGCTCGACAGCCGCTTCGCATGGATCGACCGGCAGCTCGACGGCAATACGTATTTGACGGGCGACACGTTCACGATCGCCGATGCGTACTTGTTCGCGCTCACGGGCTGGGGCAAGGCCGAATGGATGCGCTCGGTGTACAACGCGGACATCGACCTGAGCCGGCATGCGAACCTGCGTGCGTGGTACGAGCGGGTGCGGGCGCGGCCGGCCGTGCAGCAGGTGCTGCAGGCCGACGCGCGGCCGAACGCGTCCTGATCGACGCGCGCGGGGAGCCCGGCGCGGTCGGCGCACTCAGCGCGTCAGTGTCACGAACAGGTAACCGACGTAACCGGCCCCATTCGCCAGCAGCGCCCAGATCGCGAGCCCGCGCGCACGAGCATTGACGCGCAGCCAGACCGCCGCCGCGAGCGTGATGACTACACCGGTCAGCACTTCGGGGCGCGGCTCCCACGGCGTCAGCATGATGCCGATCGCCGGCAGCAGCGTGCCCTGGAACACCATCGCGCCGGTGATGTTGCCGAATGCGAGCGTGTCCTTCTTGCGGCGGATCCACAGCACGCTGTTGACCTTCTCCGGTAGCTCCGTCGCAATCGGTACGATGATCAGCGACAGCAGCAACGCGGAAATGCCGAGCAGGTGCGACACGCCCTCGACGCCATGAATGAAGCCCTTCGCACCGCCGACGAGCAGCGCGACGCCGAGCGCGAGTTGCAGCGCGATGGTCGCGAGGTTGGTCGGCAGCCCGACGCGCGACAGGAACATCGCGTGCGGCGCTTCGGTGCCGTGCCCGGCATCGACGAGCTGCATCGATGCGCGGAACGTCATTACCACGTACATCACGTAGATCCCGACCAGCATGACGGCGAGCAGCGCGCGGACGGCCCACACGTGATGCGGGATGAACATCGCGACGGTGGCGAGCGCGAACGCGGCGATGAAGTAGTTCAGGTCGCGCACGAAGCCGGTCCGCTCAGGCGCGATCGTGCCGGTCAGGCCGCGCGAGCGGATCACGGCGAGCGTCATCAGGAAAGTCGTCAGCGTCGCGAGCATCAGCGGCGCGCCGAGAATCGCGCCGACGCCGATTTCCTCGTTGACGGCCGCGTTCGACGTGCCGCCCGCGAGCGCGAGCAGCGGCACCATCGTTTCGGGCAGCGCGGTGCCGACGGCCGCGAACAGCGAACCGGTGACGCCCTCGGAAATCTTCAGCCGTTCGCCGAGATGTTCGAGCGCATTCGTGAAGAGTTCGGCGGCGACCAGGATGACGATCAGCATGAACGCCAGTTCGACGAGCATCGACGTCATGCGGCACCTCCGCAGGCAGGCATGCGGACGGTCGTGGAACTCACGAAATGTGAAGGGAAGGCAAGGAGGAACATGGGGACTCCGTGGTCGGACGTGGACGAACCATGACGCATCTGCCGACGTCCGACCAGGACCGACGCGATGCGTCGATGGTCTCGCCAGACCGATTCGGCCGAACGCGCCACGGCCGCAGGCCGAGTGTGTTGACGCGTTCGCTTTCCGGGGAAGGAAAGCAGGCTACTCCCCAAAGACGAAAGGCAGTCTAGCCGAGCCGGCCGCTTTCGGCAAGATTGGGCGGTCACCCCCTTTCATTCGGGACGGTAAGTCGCGTGACAGCGGATGCGCATGGCGTACGGGGAAGCAATCGGCGTGCGCGCGTGTCACGCTTGGGTCATGAAGCCCGGGCCGGGAAATACAGCGCGAACGTCGTGCGCCCGTCGCGGCTCGCGACCTCGACCTTGCCGCGGTGCAGTTCGACGATCGACTTGACGATTGCGAGCCCGAGCCCGGCGTTGCGCGCCGCGCCGTGCCGCGACGAATCGATCCGGTAGAAGCGCTCGAAGATCCGCTCGATCTGCTCGGGCGGAATCGCCGCGCCGCGGTTCGTGACTTCGACGACCGCGTACCCGGGCCGCGTCGATACGGCCAGCTCGACCGTCGACCCGGATTCCGCGTGTTCGAGCGCGTTCGACGCGAGGTTGCTTACGGCGCGCCGAAACAGCGTCGCGTCCGCGACGACCGGCGCTTCGCCCCGCACGTCGAGGTGCACGCCGGCTTCGTCCGCCAGCGCCTGGAAATACGACGCGAGCCGGCGCAGTTCGTTGCCCGCGTCGAGTTCGACGGTCTTCAGGTGCTGTCGCGCATTGTCCGTGCGCGCAAGAAACAGCATGTTCTCGATCATCCGCTGCAGCCGCTCGCATTCCTCGATGTTCGAATCGATCAGCGCTTCGTATTCCTCGGTGGTGCGGGCACGCGACAGCGTGACCTGCGACGCGCTGATCACGTTCGCGAGCGGCGTGCGCATGTCGTGTGCGAGGTCGGACGAGAACTGCGACAACCGCACGAACGCGCGCTCGAGCCGGTCGAGCATCCGGTTGACCGACGTGGCGAGCTCGCGCAGTTCGACCGGGCCGCCGCGTGCATCGAGGCGCGCGTTCAGGTTGTGCGCCTCGATGCGCGACGTCTGCCGGCCGAGGCTCTCGACCGGGCGCAGGCCGCGCGATGCGACCGCGTAGCCGAGCGCGCCGACCAGCAGCGCGCCGAGCGCGGCCGCGAGCCAGATGTCGACCCGGTAGCTTTCCAGCAGCGACTGGCGATCGGTCGCCGTACGCGCCAGCGCAACCTGGATGGTTTCGCCCGACGGCAGCGTGGCGCGCGCGCGCACGCAGCGCGACGCGCCGATGCCGGGCGGCGAGCAGGTGAACGGGCTGGCGGCCGCGCCCGCTTTTGCGGCCGGCTGCGGCCGCGCGATCACCGATGCGAGCGTGTTGCCGGCTTCGTCGGTGTGTTCGACGAGCGGGCGGTTCGCGCCGTCGTAGATGCCGAGGTAGACGCCCGGATGCGACAGCAGCACTTCGTGGAAGACGGCCGGATCGGCGCGCAATGCGGCCGTCGAGCCGCTCGCGTGCGCGAGCTGCAGGAACTGGTTGAGCTTGCCGGCGATCTCGATGTCGTCACGCCGGGTCAGCTCGGCGGACAGCGAGCGATACAGGTATGCGCCGGTCAGCGCGAATACGAGCGCGGCGACGGCGGCGAACGCGAGCGTCAGGCGCCGGAGCAGCGAATACGGTGCCGGGCCGCCGGTCACGCGCGATCCTCGAGCACGTAGCCCATCCCGCGTATCGTGTGGATCAGCTTCTTCTCGTACGCGTTGTCGATCTTCGCGCGCAGGCGCTTGATCGCCGCATCGACGACGTTCGTGTCACTGTCGAAATTCATGTCCCAGATCTGCGACGTGATGAAAGTGCGAGTGAGCACCTCGCCCTCGCGCTCCGCGAGCAGCTGCAGCAGCGCGAATTCCTGCGCGGTCAGGTCGATGCGGTTGTCGGCGCGCCGTACGCGGCGCTTGATCAGATCGACCTCGAGATCGGCGACGTGCAGGATGTCGCGCGCATTGCGCGGCGCGCGCCGCAGCAACGAACGGATGCGCGCGAGGAACTCCGCGTACGCGAACGGCTTGAGCAGGTAGTCGTCGGCGCCCAGTTCGAGCCCCGTGACCTTGTCCTCGATCGCCTCGCGGGCCGTGAGCAGCAGCACGGGCGTCTGCTTCTGCGCGCGCAGCCGCCGGAGCACCTCGAAGCCGTCCAGCTCCGGCAGCATCACGTCGAGCACGACGAGATCGAAATCCTCGTGCAGCGCGAGGAACAGCCCGTCCGTGCCGTTCTCGGCCACGTCGACCGTGTAGCTCGCCTCCGTCAGCCCCTTGCGGAGGTACGACGCCATCTTGGGTTCGTCTTCGACTATCAGTATCCGCATGGTGGAGCAGGCTGTCCGTGATTCATCCGTGGTTCCAGCCGGTCAGTGTAACGCGTGAGCTTACGGCGCTGCCCGTGCGGGAAAGATGACCGGTGGATGACGGAATTGTCATCGAGCATGCTTGCGATGCCGCGCCCGCGTTCGATGAAAATCCGGTCATGTTTCGGCCATGTCGTCGTCACGCCGACGGCGATAAGCTGCGGCCGTCTTGTGTCCGGAGCGCGCCGTCTCGGCGTTGCTCCCGTTCATCCGGTCGTAGCCTGCCTGATTCCACCTCCATGTCGTACTGGCGCAAATTCATCCTCGTCGTGTTGCTGGCGCTGAGCCTGCCGATCCAGTCGTTCGCGACCGTGTCGATGCAGTGCGCGGGCGTTGTCGTTGCGGCGCCGCATGCGGGGAACGGGGTGAGCGCTCATGACGCGGCCGCGTCGCACGCGATGTCCGGCGCGCACGGCGGCGGGCATGCACAGGATGACCGCGCACGGCATGCGTCTTCTTGTTCGGCGTGCGGGGCCTGCTGCTTCGGCACCGGCATGTCGGAGGTGCCGGCGGTGTCCGTTCCGACCGGCGTCGGTATCGCGGCCGCCTCGTCCCGGCCTTCGTCGATCGTCGTGTCGTTCCTCACCGGCGGCATCGACCGGCCGCCGCGCCGGAATCCCGTCTAGGGCCTGTTCACGCTAATAACGGGCTTGCGAACGTGCCTTTCCGCCCGCAAGGCAAGGAGAGAGGAGGCGCAATAGCCGTAGCTATTGCAACGACGAACGACGCCGCAATGCGGGCGGAAAGGCACGTTCCCCCGTTTGGAAAAATCATTCGTGGGGCTGGCCCCCAGAAGGGCCGATCGCCGCGTCATGCGCCTCGCGAATACGTCGAGTATTCGCTTCCCCGCATTCCTTGCGCTCGGCCCTTCTGGGGGCCAGCGCAAGCCCGTTATTAGCGTGAACAGGCCCTAGTCCCTGCCCGCGGCCGGCGGCCGCGATCCGCACACCGTGCCGACGACCCTTCGACGCCCGTCACACGACTCACGACTCACGACGAGAAACACCCATGCGATTGATCATTGCGGCGCTGCTTGGCGCGGCGGCACTCGTGCCGCCGCTCGCGCCTGCGCAAACCGTCTTGCCCGATCCGGCCGATGCCGCCGCGTCGGTGCCGGACGTCACTGCGACGTCCGCGTTCGACGGCTACGTGCCGTATCGGGACGATGCAGGCCCGGGCTGGAAGCAACTGAACCGTGACGTGATGGAGCGGCCCGCGAAAGGGCACGCGACCGGGCACGCAAAGCCCGGAAACGCGGTGGGCAGCGCAGCCCATTCGATGCACGGAGGGGCCGCGCAATGACGGGATTTGCGATTTCACCGCGCGTCGGCGCGACCGCGCTCGTGCTGGCCTTCCTCGCCGGCTGCACGACGTTCTCGAAGGACGGCGGCTTCGATGCCGTGTCGTCCACCGCATCCGAACGCATCGGGAAGGACGCCGTTATCGTCAGGACCGACGCCGACCGCGCAGCCGTCGACACACGGACGAAGGAATTGCTCGCGAAACCGCTGTCGATGGACGACGCGGTGCAGATCGCGCTGCTGAACAACCGCGGACTGCAAGCGTCGTATGCCGAACTCGGGCTGTCGGAGGCCGACCTCGTGCAGGCCGGCCGGCTGCCGAACCCGCGCTTCTCGTTCAGCCGCACGCGGGCCGGCGACGGTGAGCTGAGCCTCGGCCGCACGTTCTCGGCCAATGTATTCGCGCTGCTGACACTGCCGCTCGCGACGAACATCGAACGTCGCCGCTTCGAGCAGACGAAGCTCGAGACGGCCGACGCGATGCTGAAGGTCGCGGCCGACGCGCGCCGCGCGTATGTCGAAGCCGTCGCCGCCGAGCAGGCCGCGAACTATGCGCGGCAAGTACGCGACGCCGCGAGCGCCGCCGCCGAACTCGCGCTGCGGATGCGGCAGGCCGGCAACTTCAGCCGGCTCGACTACGCACGCGAACAGGCGTTCCATGCGGATGCGGTTGCCCAGCAGGCGAAGGCTGATCAACAGGCCGTGGCCGCGCGCGAGAAGCTCACGCGCGCGATGGGGCTGTGGGGCGAGCGCACGCGGTACGCGCTGCCCGAGCGCCTGCCCGACCTGCCGAAGGCGCGCCCCGATCTGCGCGACCTCGAACGCTACGCGATGCGCAACCGCCTCGACATCCAGGCCGCGAAGCTGCAGACGCAGGGCGTCGCGTCGTCGCTCGGACTCAGCAAGGCGACGCGCTTCGTCAACGCGGTCGATCTCGGCTACGTGAACAACTACGAGACCGACAAGGGCCACGAGCACGGCTACGAGATCAGCGTCGAGATTCCGCTGTTCGACTGGGGCGGCGCGAAGGTTGCGCGGGCCGAAGCCGTCTACATGCAGTCGGCGAACCGGCTCGCGCAGACCGCGATCGACGCACGCTCGGCAGTGCGCGAGTCGTACGCGGCGTACACGACGAGCTACGACGTCGCGAAACACTATCGCGACGAAGTCGTGCCGTTGCGCAAGACGATCTCGGACGAGCTGCTGCTGCGCTACAACGGGATGCTTGCGAGCGTGTTCGAGCTGCTCGCCGACGCGCGCGAACAGGTCGGCGCGGTCAACGGCTACATCGATGCGCTGAAGGACTACTGGCTCGCCGAAACCGATCTGCAGGCGGCCGTCGGTGGCCGCCTGCCGACCGCGCAGCCAACGCAGCCGACGCAGCAGACGCAGCAGACGCAGCAGACGCAGCAGACGCAGCAGACGCAGCAGACGCAGCAGACGCAGCCGACGCAGCAGACGCAGCCAACGCAGCAGACGCAGCGCGCGGACGCTACCGCCACATCCACGACCGACGCTGCGCCGCAGCCGGCTTCCTCACCCGCGGCGCAACCGGCGCCCGCAACGCATCCGGAAGGTCATTGACATGGTGTCCCGTCGACAATTTCTCAGCGGCTCGGGCGCTGCGCTGCTCGGTGCGGCGATGGTCAGCAAGGCCGGCGCGGCGTCGCTGCCCGAAGCGCCGACGATGGCGAAGGCCGGCACGCAGCCGCCGCTCGTGCCGCCCAACGGCCGCCCGTACACGCCCGTCGCGACGCTGAACGGCTGGACGCTGCCGTGGCGGATGAAGAACGGCTGGAAGGAGTTCCACCTGACGGCCGAGCCCGTCGTGCGCGAGATGGCGCCGGGGATGAACGCGAACCTGTGGGGCTACAACGGCCAGTCGCCGGGCCCGACGATCGAGGCCGTCGAAGGTGACAAGGTCCGCATCTTCGTGACGAACCGGCTGCCCGAGCATACGACGATCCACTGGCACGGGCTGCGGCTGCCCAACGGGATGGATGGCGTCGGCGGCCTCACGCAGCCGCATATCCCGCCCGGCAAGACCTTCGTCTACGAGTTCCAGCTGGAGGCGCACGGCACCTTCATGTATCACCCGCACGCCGACGAGATGGTGCAGATGGCGATGGGGATGATGGGCATGTTCATCGTGCACCCGAAGGATCGTGCGACGATGCCGGTCGATCGCGACTTCGTCTTTCTGCTCGCCGCATACGACATCGATCCGGGCAGCTACACGCCGCGCGTGAACGAGATGACGGACTTCAACATGTGGACGTTCAACTCGCGCGTGTTCCCGGGTATCGACCCGCTGCCGGTGCGTGCGGGCGACCGCGTGCGGATTCGTTTCGGCAACCTGACGATGACGAACCATCCGATCCACCTGCACGGCTACAGCTTCGAGGTGGCCGGCACCGACGGCGGCTGGATTCCGCCGGCGGCGCGCTGGCCGGAGGTGACGGCCGACGTCGCGGTCGGCCAGATGCGCGCGATCGAGTTCACCGCCGATCGCCCCGGCGACTGGGCGTTCCATTGCCACAAGTCGCATCACACGATGAATGCGATGGGCCACCAGGTGCCGAACCTGATCGGCGTGCCGCAGAAGGATCTCGCGACGCGCATCGGCAAGCTCGTGCCCGACTACATGGCGATGGGCAGCACCGGCGGCGCGATGGGCGGCATGGAGATGCCGCTGCCCGACAACACGCTGCCGATGATGACGGGCACCGGCCCGTTCGGGCCGCTGGAGATGGGCGGCATGTTCACGGTCTGCAAGGTGCGGCAGGGGCTCGGCCGCAACGACTATCGCGACCCGGGCTGGTTCCGGCATCCGAAGGGCACCGTCGCCTACGAATACACCGGGGAATTGCCGGACGGCTGAGCGGCAGGCGGCAGGCGGCACGCGGCACGCGGCGGCCGTGACGATGCGGCCGCCGATTTCATTTCACTCACTCTGGATGGAGCACGCACGATGAAGAAGAAACTGGTTTCAATTGCAACGGGTTGCGCGCTGATGTTTTCTGCCGCCTCATACGCGGCCGGCGACATGGCCGGCATGGACATGGGCGGCGACGCGAAGCAGGGCGCCGCCGCGACACGCGCGATGTCGCACGGCGAGATCCGCAAGGTCGACACGGCCGCGGGCAAGCTGACGATCAAGCACGGCCCGCTGGAGAACCTCGGGATGGAGGCGATGACGATGGTGTTCAAGGTCAAGGATCCGGCGATGCTGTCGCAGGTCCAGGCGGGCGACAAGATCGATTTCGTCGCCGAGGACGTGGGCGGCGCGTTGACCGTCGTCGAGCTGCGCAAGCCGTGATGCCGGGGCGGAACATGCACATGAAGATCACGATGCTCACGCGGTTCGTCCGCTTCGTCGCGGCCGGCGCGCTGATCGCCGCCGCGCCGGTGACCGCCTCGGCGCACGGCAAGCTGGAAAGCGCGACGCCCGCGACCGGCAGCACGGTCGACACCGCGCCCGACACGTTGCGGCTCGCGTTCAACGAAGACCTCGAACCGACGTTCAGTTCGGTGAAGGTGTCGGACGCGAACGGCAAGCCCGTCGCGCACGACGGCGCGAAGGTCGATCCCGCGGCGCCGCGCGTGATGACCGTCGCGATGCCGAAGCTCGCGCCGGGCGCGTACACGGTGCAATGGGCGGCGATGACGGCCGACGCGCATCGCACCAAAGGCACCTATACGTTCAAGGTGAAAGGGTGAACGAAGGCTTCGTCGGCATGCTGCGGCTGGCGGCGGTGGCGATCCAGAACGCCGGGTTCGCCGTCATCGTCGGCACGCTGCTCGGCAGCCACTGGCTCGCACGGGGCGTGTCGGCGTGGCAGCGCGACATCGCGCGGCGGCTCGTCGCGACATTGCGCGCTGCGTCCGTCGTGTCACTGCTCGCGAGCATCACGGCGTTCTGGGCGCACTGCGCGTTGATGAGCGAAGTGCCGCTGCTCGACGCGGGGCCGGCCGTTCGCTCGATGCTGGCCGGCACCGGGTTCGGTCATGCGTGGCTGGCCGGCGCCGTGTTCATGACCGTCGTCGTGCTGCTGTCGTTCCTGCGGCGCGCGACCGATACGCGCTTTCCGTTCGCGATGTGGGCCGCGCTCGCGTGCGTCGCGCTGGCGCGCAGCAATGGTGGGCATCCGGTCGACGCGGGGCTGTTCAGCGTGCCGGTGTGGGTCGACTGGCTGCATCTGCTGGCGATCAGCGCGTGGGTCGGCCTCGTGCTCGTGACGGCGTTCGGCGTGATGTCGCGATTCGCCGGAATGCCCGCGAGCGAGCGCACGACCGGTGCGTCGTTCGTGCAGTCGCTTTCCGATGCGTCGACGGCCGCGCTCGCCGTGCTGTTCGCGACCGGCGCATACAACGGGTGGCGCGGCGTCGATACGCCGAGCAACCTGTTCATGTCGACGTACGGACAGATTCTGCTGCTCAAGCTCGCACTCGTGCTGATCGCGGCGGCGCTCGGCGGACACAACCGGTTCTTCGGGATGCCGAAGCTGCTGGCCGCGCTGAAGGATCCGGCGGCGGCGATCCCGGTCGACGCGTTGCGCCGGTTCGGCACGGTGCTGCGGATCGAGGCGGTCGTGCTCGCCGGCGTGCTGATGGCGGCGGCGCTGCTCGTGTCGAGCGCGTTGCCGGGGACGGTTTAGTGTCGCGGCCCGCGGGCGAAGCCGGTACCGGGACATCGTCGCAACAGGGGCGATTTTTGTCGGATGACTTTCCGGGGCCGGCCGCAAGTGCGCGGTCGATCGCCATGGCGGAGCGGCACAGAAAATTACATCTATCTGTCTTTTGGTTACTAAAAACTGTCATCGAGCGCCGCTAAGCTTTCGCCACCCTCACAACCGGGATTCCCCGCCATGCGCTCGACAATCCGCCTGTTTGCGCCACTATTGCTGCTGCCTGCGCTTGCCGCACCGGTCTTCGCCGCCTCCGTCAGCCCGAACTGCGGCGGCAGCACGACGCCGATCGCCGACATCCAGGGGCCGGGCGCGCCGTCGCCGCTCGCCGGCCAGAACGTGTCGATCGAAGCGGTCGTCACGGCCGACTTCGGCGGCACGGACGGCTTCGGCGGCTTCTTCGTCCAGCAGGCCGACGCGCAGCGCCGCAACCAGCCGGGCGTGTCGGAAGGCCTGTTCGTCTATGCGCCCAAAGTGCGCGCGAAGGCCGGCGATCTCGTGCACGTGACGGGCAAGGTCGAGGAGAAATACGGACAGACGCAGCTCACGCTGTCGGGCGCGATCGCGGTGTGCGCGAACGGCCAGGCGGTCACGCCGGCGACGCTCACGCTGCCGGTCGACAACCCCGGCACGTTCGCCGCATATGAAGGAATGCTGGTGCGCCTGCCGCAGACGCTCGCCATCACCGACAACTACGAGCTCGGCCGCTACGGCAGCGTGATGCTGAGCAACGGCCGCCTGCGCACGCCGACGAGCGTGGTGCCGCCGTCGCAGGCGCAGACGCAGATCGATGCGAACGCACGCAACCGGCTGATCCTCGACGACGGCTCGAACAAGCAGAACCCGGCGACCGTGCCGTATCCGGCGCCGGAGCTGTCGGCCGCGAACACGCTGCGCGCGGGCTATACCGTGCGCAACGTCGAAGGCGTGCTCGAGGTGCGCTACGGCGCATGGCGCGTGCAGCCGCTGCCCGGCGCGGCCGCGCCGGCGTTCGACACGCGCTCGAACCCGCGCACCAACGCACCGGCACGCGATCCGAAATCGAACCTGCGCGTCGCGTCGTTCAACGTCCTCAACTACTTCAACGGCAACGGCGTGGGCGGCGGCTTCGACGATCCGAACAATCGCGGCGCGAAGAACTACCAAGAATTCCAGCGTCAGGAAGCGAAGATCGTCAGTGCGCTGAAGGCGCTCGACGCCGACGTGATCGGCCTGATGGAAATCCAGAACAACGGCTACGGCGAACTGAGCGCGGTGCGCCAGCTCGCGGCGAAGCTCGGCAGCAACTGGCGCGTCGTCGATCCGGGCACGTCGCGCCTCGGCGGCGACGCGATCGCGGTCGCGATGATCTACGACAGCCGCGCGGTCGAGCCGGTTGGCCGAGCATCGACGCTCGCGATCGACGACAAGAACCGCCAGCCGCTCGCGCAGTCGTTCCGCCGCATTGGCGGCAACAAGCAGGCGCTGACGATCGCGGTCAACCACCTGAAGTCGAAGAACTGCCCGGACGCGGCGAACGACGACCTCGACCAGGGCGACGGCCAGGGCTGCTGGAACCCGACGCGCACGCGCGCGGCGGCGAAGCTGGCCGACTGGCTCGCCGGCACGCCGACGGGCGTCGCAGGGCAGGGCACGCTGCTGATCGGCGACTTCAACAGCTACACGCATGAAGACCCGATCCGCCTGCTCGAATCGCGCGGCTACCGCAACCTCGTGTCGCGCTGGATCGGCGCCAACGCGTACAGCTACGTGTACAACGGCGAAGCCGGCTATCTCGATCACGCGCTCGCGTCGCTGCCGCTCGCATCGCACGTGAAGGCCGTGCACGAATGGCACATCAACGCGGACGAGCCGCTCGCGCTGCAGTACACGCTCGCGTACAAGTCGGCCGAGCAGCAGAAGACGTTCTACGCGCCGGATGCGTATCGCTCGTCGGATCACGATCCGGTGCTGGTCGATATCGCGCTGCCGGGCGGCGGGCGCTGATTGCCGCGGTGTCGAGCATTTGAAGTACGGCGTGCGGCGTCAGCCGCACGTCGGCACGTGAGCGGTGGCCCTGCCGCTCGTGCGTCTCTCCCTTCCCCTCGCATCACGCGCCCGATTCGCGATTGCCGCGATGCGATCCCGCATGCACGGCGCGAATGATCGTTTCTTCATTGCGAATACCCGCGTATTACCCATCAATGCGCGTGTCGCTCGGCATGCGATTCCATTACGATGCCGTGTAAATAATGCCGTCGAGTATCCGGTAAATCGCTGGAGTCGGTATTTTGTGGATGATGTCGGGTTTTATTCAGCGATTCGCACTAGTCGATTATCGATAATAAAAATGAAAGAAAAATCCTGTCGGTCTGAAGGTATTCGCCACGCGATACCCAATCCCGTAAATAACCGCGCCAAAGGCACGACGGCGACGCCATTCAATACGAAACGACTGGTACAGCACCAGAAACGCGGGCGACCGGGTTTTCTTTCAAATTCCAGACACTAATCTCCGTTCGCATCATACGAGATTTTTTAATATCGGAATGATCTTTGACAACGCGGCGCAGCACCACCTATTTTTGTTGTGTCGTAAATTTCGATAATACATAAGTCGTCGAAACTGCAAGGGGGCGGCGTTCTCGCATCATTCTCCGCCAGCAGTTTGCTGTGTCTGTATCAAGTTCAGTCTCTCGAAGAAGTTCAATCCCCAACCGCCGTCTGCCGATCGTGCAACGCGAGTGGCGGGTATGCCTGCGCGTTTTTCGCCGGCGATGGCGGCCTGTGTGAAGCGGTATCAGACCCAACACAAAGGACAGAGATGAAACCAGACAGGAGCAGTACCGGCAGCCGCCGCGAACGTCGCGGCCGGCTGGCCGGGCTAGGCGCATTGACCGTGTTGACCGTGGTGCTCGCGAGCTGCGGCGGCGACGATTCGTCGTCGGTCGGCGCATCGAGCCTCGCGCAGGCCACCGCCAGCCAGCAGGCCGGCGCGCAACAGGCGGCTGGCAATCAGACGCCTGCGGCGAACCAGCCTTACGTCGACCCCGTCGCTTATTCGATGAACGCGACCGACGGCCTCGCGGCCGCGCAGGTGTCGGAGAAAGCCGCGGTGATGCATTACCCGTGGAAATCCGGCGGCTCGACGGTCAACTACACGACGACCACCGGCCACCTGACCGCGCAAGACGCGAACGGCAACGCGGAAGCGTCGATGTCCTATGTCGCGTACACCGCGCCGAGCACGAACGGCAAGCCGCGCCCCGTGACGTTCGTCTATAACGGCGGCCCGGGCTCGTCGTCGATCTGGCTGCGGCTCGGCTCGTTCGCGCCGACGCGCGTCGCGACGCCCGATCCGCTGTTCGGCAACAACTGGCCGAACTATCCGCTCGTCGACAACGCGGAAAGCCTGATCGACACGACCGACCTCGTGTTCATCGACCCGCCGGGAACCGGGCTGTCGGAAGCCGTGTTGCCGAACACCAACCAGAAGTACTGGGGTACCGATGCGGACGTCGACATCATGCGCGACTTCATCCAGCGCTACCTGAACGTCAACAGCCGTGGCACGTCGCCGATCTACCTGTACGGCGAATCGTACGGCACGCCGCGTACCGACATGCTCGCGCTGGCGCTCGAATCGGCCGGCGTGCACCTGACCGGGATCGTGCTGCAATCGTCGATCCTGAACTACTTCGCGGATGCGGTGGAAGCGGTGGCGATCACGCAGTCGACCGAAGGGCTGCTGCTCGACACCGATACCGTGGCCGGCTACCTGCCCGGCTATGCGGCCGTCGCAGCGTATTTCAACCAGGTGTCGCCGGCGCCGATCAACCCGTATCTGTATGCACTGCAGACCGAACTGTTCACGACGTTGATCTACAGCCAGCTGCAGCAGTACTCGCAATCGTGGGTGCTGAGCCAGCTCGGCATTCCGGATGCGCTGGGTACGCCGGTGTTCCCGAGCGACGCGACACTGAAGCTGTGGTCGATTCCGTCGAGCCTCACGCAGCAGGCGCTGCGCGGCTACTTCAACGCGAACCCGTTCGGCACGAGCCTGTTGCCCGGCACGACGATCGGCCGCTACGACGGACGCGTGTCGTTGCCGAACGCCGATCCGCGGCTGCAGACGGACGGCGACCCGTCGGACATCCTGATCTCGCAGCCGTTCACGAACGCGCTTGCGACGCAGATGCCCGACTACCTCGGCTACACCGCGCCGAACGCGACCTACCTGCCGCTGAACGACAACATCATCCAGGTGTGGGACTTCTCGCATGACGGCCAGCCGATGCCCGACACGATCCCCGATCTGCTCGGCGCGCTGCAGCTCAATCCGAAGCTTCGCGTGCTCGCGGAAAACGGCCTTCACGATCTGGCAACGCCGTTCTTCAACACGGAGAAGCAGCTCGCGCGGCTGCAGACGGTGAAGGGCCTGAATCCGAAGCTGCAGGTGAACTTCTTCCAGGGCGGACACATGACGTATCTGGATGACGTGGCACGTCCGCAGATGAAGCGCGACCTGACGATCTTCTATCAGGGCCGGCGGATTCCGACCGCGCTGACGCTGCGCACGCTGCCGCCGCCGTGGCCGGACGAGAATCCGGCCGGCACGCCGACCGGCAGCGTGCCGGGCGCGACGGCCGCGACGACGCTGGCAGCGGCACCGTAACCAACGGATTCCTCTTGAAGAGGAACCCTCTATTCATCCATTGAATGCGAGTGATCATGTCTCCAATCAATCTGATGCGGCGTATGTCTCCGTTGATCGTCCTCGGTGCCGTGATGAGCAGCGCCTACGCATTGCCGCCGCAGGCGGTGGCGCCGGTGAAGCTGCCGCACGGCGGACACGGCGTCGACGGTCCGTTCTTTCCTTCGACTCGCGCGGCGCCGGTCCTGCCGTCGACCGGCGCGACGCTGCAGCAGCAGGCGCAGAAGCGCGTCGATGCCCGGCTCGGCGGCAATACGGTGCTGAGCAACGGCGCGGCCGTGACGAAAGCGCAGGCGCAAAGCAGCGGGCTCGGGTTCGTCGCGAAGCACTTCGACGAGATCGATGCGAAACACACCGGCCGCGTGACGATGAGCGACGTGCGGCAGTTCATCCAGCAGCGGCAGGTGCAGGCGCAGCAGGAACAGCAGGAGTGACGGTGCAGCGAGATCGTGCGTAGGCGGACGGTGCCGTTCGGGTGCCGTCCGTCCGCCTGCGGCGACCCGTTTTTCAACCTGCCGCGGCGCACGTTCGGCCGCGGCTTTCTTCAGCGAAGCAGCGAAGTTCGGCTCGCACGCCGATCACGCGCAGCCGTGCCTCACGCAACGTGGCACGATCGACGCTCAGGCTTCCCGGTGCGCGTAGCGCCTCGCCGTCGCCGACGGTAGCTCGCCGAACATCGCGCGATAGTCCTGCGCGAAACTGCTCAGATGCCAGAAGCCCCACTTCGTCGCAGCGGACGTAACCGACTCGCCGAGCCGCAGCTCGCGGCGCGCGTGATTCAACCGCACGGCGCGCAGGTACGCGATCGGATTCAGGTTGAGCGTGTCGTTGAACGCGTATTGCGCGGTACGCCGGCTGATGCCGAGCTGCACGCACAGTTCGGCGATCGACAGCGGGCACGTCGACGCATCCTGCAGCCGCTCCTGCACCGCGTTGACGAGCGACCAGTACTTCGTCGAGCGCGACGCGAATGCATCCGCGTCCGGTGCGGGCACCGTCATTGCTTCGGAAATCGCATACAGCACGGTCCGCTCGAGCAGTCCGATCCGGTCCTGCGTCGTCACGTCCTCGACCGGCGTGCTTTTCGCGGCCGCGGCCATCGTGTGGCGCAGCAGGTCGCGCAGGCGGTCCGCGACCTGGGCCGTCATCGGGATCAGCGGCGCGAAGGTGCGCGCCCGCAGCGACGCGGCGAGCGTGCGCATCGCTTCGGTCGACAGCTTGTCGGGCTCGATCTCGACGTTCACGAGCACGTGGCGGTCAGGTGAATAGAACTCGAACGCCGGCTGGCTCGAGAACACGTGCAGGCTGTCGCGGCTGCTCTTCTCGCCGCACATCCGCGCATGGCCTTCGAGTTCCAGCGGCACGGCCACCGCGACGCGGTCCGACGGCACCGCACCCTGCTGCAGGATCACCTTGTCGAGATCCTCGACCAGCAGCCGGATGCCGCCGAGCGACACGATGGACGACGAACCGTGAAACAGGCCGCCCGAGATCTGCGTGTAGTTGAGATCCCAGCCGTCGAAGATCCGCGCCTGTTCCTCCACGTCGGTGAACGCGCAGAACGCCACCGTTCGTGCGAACAACGGGGCGCCGGACAAATCGCTCGGATCGGCAGACGGCGTCATCGGGTCGGGAGGGGGTGGGCCGGATCGATTCATTGTAGCCGCTCGACGAGCCGGTCAAAAAGCCCCGGCGGCCCGATTCCCCGTGGAAACCCTCGCTTGCCGAAATCCGATAGTGAAAAACCGGCCGGCGAAATACCTTTGTGACGAACACGACGCATCGCGCCGGCGCCGCGAGCCTTCCGCTTCGTTGCCGGCCGAACCGAACACGGCTGCCGGCGCGGGACGGCCGGCGCACTTCTGGAGAGACGTTGATGGCGCTTCCACGTGGCGGATTCTGGCGGAACTGGGTAGGCAATCAGTCGTGCGTGGCCGCGCACATGGCGTCGCCGACCAGCGAGGCGGAGATTGCCGAGCTGGTGCATGCCGCGACGAGCCAGGGCAAGAACGTCCGATGCGCGGGATCGGGACATTCGTTCACGCCGGTCGTCGCGACGAGCGGCCTGCTGCTGTCGTTGAAGGATTACCAGGGCATCGTCGCGGTCGACGAACGGCAGAAGCGCGTCACGGTGAAGGCCGGCACGCGGATCAACGCGGTGACGCGCCACCTGAAGGATATCGGCTTCTCGCTCGTCAACCAGGGCGACATCGATTCGCAGGCCATTGCCGGTGCGTTGGCGACGGGCACGCACGGCACGGGGACGACGCTCGGCAACCTGTCGTCGCAGGTCGTCGGGATGCGGATCGTTCGCCCCGACGGCTCGATCATGGAAGTGAGCGACACGCATGATCTCGACCTGCTGCACGCGACGCAGGTGAATATCGGCATGTTCGGCGTGGTCTCGGAACTGACGCTGCAGGTGACCGACGCGTTCTGGCTGCACGACCGCGTGTGGCGTGAGGACTTCGAAGCGTTGATGGAAAAATACGACGACCTCGCGGCGAAGCATCGGCATTTCGGTTTCTTCTGGTGCCCGACGTCCGAAAGCCGTCACCTGTACTGCCTGCCCGACACCACCCGGGTGTCGAATGCGAAGAAGGACTACGACGTGTGCGAAATCAAGGTGATGGACATCACCGACTCGCGCACGTTCCACGAAGGCGAGCACGAGAAGATCGCATACAGCGCCGAGGTCTATGCGATCGACTATGTCGCGAATTTCCACGAGCTCGAATACGCGGTGCCTGCCGAGCACGGCAAGGAAGCGCTGCGCCGCGTGCGCGACCTGATCCTCACGAAGCACCAGGACTGCATCTTCCCGGTCGAATACCGCTTCACGAAGGGCGATCCCGCGTGGATCAGCCCGTTCAACCATCAGGATAGCGTAACCATCTCGTGCTCGGGCGGTCCGAACGGCGTCGACTACTGGCCGTTCCTGAAGGACGTCGACGACATCCTGCGCGACTACGGTTCGCGTCCGCACTGGGGCAAGCTGCATTTCACGAACCGCGACGACGTGGACCGCTGGTTCCCGAAGGCCGAAGCGTTCCGCGAACTGCGCCGCAACGTGGACCCCGAAGGCCATTTCCTCAACGATCATCTTCGGACGCTGTTCAGCTGAGCGGTCCGAACGAACCAGACTGGAGAACGACGAATGAATGCCAAGATTGACGGCCGCCTGGCGGGCAAGGTCGCCATCGTGAGCGGCGGCGCGGGCGGGTGCGGCGCCGCCGCGTCCGAACTGTTCGCCGCGCAGGGCGCGAAGGTGGCGATCGTCGACCGCGACGGCGCCGCCGCCGAAACGCTCGCGTCGCGGCTGCGCGATGCCGGCTTGCAGGCGATCGGCCTCGGCGCCGACGTGTCGAAGCAGGCGGACGTGCAGCAGGCGGTCGACGCGGCGCGCAAGCACTACGGCAATGCCGACATCCTGTTCAATCATGCGGGCACGCTGATCGTCAAACCATTCCTCGACATCGAGGAGTCGGAATGGGACTGGCTGATGGGCGTGAACGTGAAGAGCATGTTCCTGATGACGAAGGCCGTGCTGCCGCAGATGCTCGAAAAGGGGCGCGGCAGCATCGTCTGTACGTCGTCGATCTCGGCCGTCTGCGCGACGCCGGGCGAAGTGCTGTACGACGCGACCAAGGGCGCGTGCCACATGTTCGCGCGGGCGATCGCCGTCGAATACCGCGACCGCGGCATCCGCTGCAACGCGCTGGCGCCGGGTTTCATCCGCACGCCACACGGAATGCGCGAGCTGAAGGATCTGCAGGCGATGGGCGTCGATGCGACCGAAGCGGCTATTGCAGTGCAGCAAGGCCGGCTGTGCGAGCCGTCGGAAGTAGCCGCGGCCGCGCTGTTCCTCGCGTCTGACGAATCGAGCTTCGTGAGCGGCACCCATCTGTTCGTCGACAACTGTTTCTCCGCTGTTTAGGCCCCCATATTCGCAAGAAGCCGCGGGTCAGGCACGGCCTTTCCAGGAGCGGCAGATTCCATCGAAGGTTCCGCAGCGATGCGGACCTTCGATTTTTTTTGCCCGGGCCGCTGCGCGATGTGTCCTAGCGGATTGTCGTAATCCTTCTATCTGAACGAATTTGCGTCTGCTGGAATGGCAATGACGAGTAACCGTTCAGCCGGCATCGCGGGGCGGCATGGTTGTCGACGTCATCGGGCGCCGTCCGGCGCTCGGCTTCGCGGGTCCGGGCAAGTCCGGCATACCAGGGTCAATCCATCACTCTCTTTCGATCAATCATCATGTTCAATCGCACTACCAGCACCGTCGCCAACGTCGATCCGGAACTCTGGACTGCCATTCAGGACGAGAACCGCCGCCAGGAAGATCACATCGAGCTGATTGCGTCGGAAAACTACACGAGCCCGGCCGTGATGGCCGCACAGGGCTCGCAGCTCACGAACAAGTACGCGGAAGGTTACCCGGGCAAGCGCTATTACGGCGGCTGTGAATACGTCGACGTGGTCGAGCAACTGGCGATCGACCGCGTGAAGCAGCTGTTCGGCGCGGAAGCCGCGAACGTGCAGCCGAACTCGGGTTCGCAGGCGAA